>NZ_NCGB01000034.1:0-28892 GCF_002278865.1 Sphingomonas sp. 28-62-11
CCCTCTCCCCGGTGGGGAGAGGGCTTTTGGAAAAACTATGCCCAACCTCTCGACCATCCTCTCTGCCCGCAGCCCGCTCACCCTCGCAGGCGTGCCGACCGGCTTCCTGCCATGGCTGCTCGCGGACCTTGCCCGTGCCGCCACCACCCGCGCGGTGTTCATCGCATCGGACGAGGCGGAGATGCGCGCGATCGCGAGCGCCGCACAATATTTCGCGCCCGAGCTCGAAGTGATCAGCTTCCCCGCCTGGGATTGCCTGCCCTATGATCGCGCCTCGCCCACGCTGCGGGTGATGGCCGAGCGCGTCGCGGCCCTCCACCGGCTGCAGCAGCCGCGCAAAGGGCCACAACTCCTCGTCACCACGGCCAATGCCGCCGCCCAGCGCACGCTGACGCCGTTTCGCGTCCGGCAACTGGTCGCAACGCTCCGCCCCGGCGAACGCATCGGGCGGGACAAGCTCGCCGGGCTGCTGCAGGCAAACGGCTATCAGCGCGTCGAGACCGTCACCGATTCGGGCGAGTTCGCGGTGCGCGGCGGGCTGGTCGACCTGTTCCCCAGCGGGGAGGACCACGGTCTGCGGCTCGACTTTTTCGGCGACGAGATCGAGAGCGTCCGCACCTTCGACCCCGGCGACCAGCGCACTACTGGGCGGGTGGAGGGTTTCACCCTGCTCCCCGCCTCCGAAGCGTTGCTTGATGAGGAAAGCGTCAAGCGCTTCCGCAGCCGGTACCGCGAACGCTTCGGCGCGAATGCCACCGGCGATCCGCTCTATCAGGCGATCTCCGAAAGCCGCCGTCTGTCGGGGATGGAACATTGGCTGCCGCTGTTCGAAGACAAGCTGACGACGCTTTTCGACCATCTGGGAGAAGGCGCGATCATCGTGCGCGATTCAGGGGTCACGGCGGCAGCGGAATCACGGTTCGAGGCAATCACCGATTATCATGCCAATCGGGTGCGCGCGCAATCGAGCGACCCCGGCAGCTATCGACCGCTACCGCCCGAGTTGCTGTACCTGAAGGCCGATGAATGGGCCGATCGGCTAACCGCCTCAGTCGCGCATCTCATCACCCAATTCCACGAGCCTGACAGCGCGACGGTCATCGATTTCAACGTCGATGGCGCGAAGGATTTCGGGCCAGAACGCGCATCGGGCGCGAATGTATATGAAGCCGTCGTCGCGCACATTGCGTCCGAGCGCGCTCGCAATCGCAAGGTCGTGCTGGCGAGCTATTCAATCGGTGCGCGCGAACGCCTGACCGGGTTGCTGCGCGACCATGGCCTCAAAAACCTTTCCGCTGCAGAAACCTGGCAGGAAGCACTCGGCGTCGCCCACAAAAGCGTCGCGCTGATCGTTCTGCCGCTCGATCACGGTTTTGCCGCGCCCGATGTGGCGCTGCTGACCGAACAGGACATGCTCGGCGACCGGCTCGTCCGCCGCGCCAAGCGCCGCAAATCGGCCGATGCCTTCCTCGCCGAGTTGGCAACGCTCACCCCTGGCGATCTTGTCGTCCATGTCGATCACGGCATCGGCCGCTATACCGGGCTGACCTCCATCCCAGTCGGCGCGAGCCCGCATGATTGTGTCGCGCTCGAATATGCCGGCGGCGACAAGCTCTATGTGCCCGTCGAGAATATCGACGTGCTCAGCCGCTATGGCAGTGACGATGCGGCGACGCTCGATCGCTTAGGCGGCGAGGCTTGGCAGCGCCGCAAGAGCCGGATGAAGGAACGCATCCGCGAAATCGCGGGTGAACTCATCGCGATTGCCGCCGAACGCGCGCTTCGCCCCGCCGATATCGCCGAACCCGATGCAAGCGCCTATCCGAGCTTCGTCGATCGCTTCCCCTATGCCGAAACCGATGATCAGGATCGCGCGATCGGCGAGGTGCTGGAGGATCTGGCGGCGGGCAAGCCGATGGACCGGCTGATCGTCGGCGATGTCGGCTTCGGCAAGACCGAGATCGCGCTGCGCGGGGCGTTCGTCGCGGCGATGGCGGGGCTGCAAGTTGCGATCGTCTGCCCGACGACGCTGCTCGCCCGCCAGCATTTCAACAATTTCGTCGCACGGTTCGAAGGCTTTCCGCTGCGGATCGGTCGCCTCTCTCGACTTGTCACCGCCGCCGAGGCCAAGGCGACGCGCGAGGGGCTGGAGGATGGCACGATCGATATCGTCATCGGCACCCACGCCATCCTTGCCAAAAGCGTCGGCTTCAAGCGGCTCGGGCTGGTCGTGGTTGACGAGGAGCAGCGCTTCGGCGTCACCCATAAGGAACGGCTGAAAGCGCTCAAGACCGACGTCCACGTCCTCACCCTCACCGCCACGCCGATCCCGCGCACCTTGCAAATGGCGATGTCGGGCTTGCGCGAGCTCTCGGTCATCCAGACGCCACCGGTCGATCGCCTCGCGGTGCGCACCTATGTGATGCCCTGGGACCCGGTTGTCCTGCGCGAAGCATTGCTGCGCGAACATTATCGCGGCGGGCAGAGCTTCTTCGTCACGCCGCGGATCAAGGATTTGCCCGATATCGAGGAATTCCTGACCAAGGAGGTCCCCGAAATTCGCTATGTCGTCGCCCACGGCCAAATGTCCCCGACCGAGGTCGAAGAGCGGATGTCTGCCTTTTACGACAAGAAGTTCGAGGTGCTGGTCTCGACCACCATCGTCGAAAGCGGGCTCGATATTCCGAGCGCGAACACGATGATCATCCACCGCGCCGATCGCTTCGGCCTTGCTCAGCTTTACCAGTTACGCGGACGCGTGGGTCGCGCCAAGACGCGCGCCTATGCCTATCTGACCACGCCTGCCGACCGGATCGTCACCGAGACGGCGGAAAAGCGGCTGAAAGTGCTGTCCGATCTCGAAAATCTGGGCGCGGGATTCCAGCTCGCCAGCCACGATCTCGACATTCGCGGCGCTGGCAATCTGCTCGGCGACGAGCAATCGGGGCACATCCGAGAGGTCGGCTATGAACTCTACCAGTCGATGCTCGAAGAGGCGATCATGGACGCCAAGGCGGGCGGCATGGCGAAGCGCCCGCGCGATTTCTCACCGCAAATCACGATCGACGCGCCAATTCTGATTCCCGACGAATATGTCCCCGATCTCGACTTGCGCATGGGGCTGTATCGCCGCCTGAACGACATCGACGAACCGCAGGGGATCGAGGCGTTCGCCGCCGAGCTGATCGACCGGTTCGGCAAGCTGCCCGATGCGACGGAGAATTTGATCCGGCTGATCGAGATAAAGCTTCACGCCAAGGCAGCCGGCGTTTCGAAGATCGATGTCGGTCCGCGTGGGGCCTTGGTATCGTTCCATGATGACAAGCCCCCGAACATCCCGGGGCTGCTCGCCTATGTCGAACGCGTCGGCGCGATTGCAAAGCTGCGACCAGACAGCAAGCTGGTGCTCACCCGCGCCTGGGGCGATCCGAAGGCGCGGCTCAACGGCGCGCTGCAACTGGCGCGGGGGCTTGCCAAGGCGGCCGGCTGAATGCTGTCTTTATGCTCGGAAACGACTATAGTTGGTCGGTATAGCATCTGATCCGGGGGGATCGATTGGCACGTCTGACTGTCGCTGAACGCTGGAAATTGTTGGCCGATACGGTCGATCAACTTGTGCATGCCACTTCGGTCGACGCCGTGGTCGACATCGTTCGCCCCGTCGCGCGGTCAATCGCGCAAGCGGACGGGATCACGATCGTCAAGCGGATCGGCGAGGAAACCGATTATCTGGCAGAGGATGCGATCGACACGCTTTGGGCCGGCATGCAGTTTCCGATCGACAAATGCCTCGCCGGGCGCGCGATGGTGGAGGAACAGACGGTCATCATCCCCGATATCACCCATGTCGAGGGCATCCCGCTTAACGTCTATCTCGCCACCTTCATCCGCAGCCTGATCGCGGTGCCGATCGGCGACGTAAAGCCAACCTATGCCATTTGCGCCTATTGGCAGGAGGCAGGACCGATCGACAGTGACACCGTCGCGCTGATGGAAGCGCTTGGTCGCGTTATTGGCGGGGTCATTGCGGTGCTCGAGGTGCTGGCCATCGCAGAGGGACGGAGTAGCCTCGCCGCTTAGCTGCTGTGATCGGCGATGATTTTCCAGCCGCCCGTTTCCTTCGCAAAAACCAGGCTGGTCGGTCCGCTTTGTGTTTTGCCGTCGGTATAGGTCAGAGTGTAGCGCCCGATATAGATCGCATGGGTTGGGTCGAGCAGCCTGAAATCAAGCGTTTCGAAGGTTAGCACGCCACGCTTGGCGGCATTGGCGAAATCATATTTTGTGCGGTACCGCTCGCTCATCACCGCCTTGCCGCGCAGAACGCCCTCCTTGGTGACAAAACTTGTCTCCGGCCCATCCGAATAGACCGCCATGAACTGGTTGATATCGCCGCTATTCCAGCCAGCCGCGCTATCGTTCATTACCTTCTCGACCGCGTGCTTTTCCGGTGGATGCGCCGCAACTGGCGCGGCCAAGACAATCGCGACCGACGTCACCAGGTAACCGAACGGGCGGTTCATCATCATTTCCTTTTTTCTGTGATCAACGCGGCCAATGAATCAGTATCCAGCGGCTCGGCGCACAGAAACCCCTGATAATATTGGCACCCTTCCTTGGCGAGCAGATCGAGTTGCTGCTCGGTTTCCACCCCTTCGGCGATAACCGAAAGCCCCAGCGAGCGCGCCATATCGATCACCCCGCGCACGACGATCCGGTCGCGAGTCGATCCGGCAATGTCCTGCGCCAGTTTCTTGTCGATCTTCAGATAATCGAGCGGGAGCGCCTTCAGATAGGCAAGGCTTGAGTAACCGGTGCCGAAATCGTCGATCGCGACGCGACACCCTGCACTGCGCAGCGCCGCGAGCAGCGTTGCGGCGATGCTCAGATCCTCGATCAATCCGCTTTCGGTGATCTCCACCGTCAGCCGCGCGCGCGGAAAGCCGCTGCTGTCGACGCGGTCGAGAAAGATATCGGCAAAGCCCGGTCGAGCGATATCGGCTGCCGTCAAATTCAGCGCCAATCGCAATTTCGCAAGGGATACAGGCCAGCGCGCCGCGCGGTCGAGTACAATGCGCTGAATGTGATCCGACAAGCCAATGACCAGATCGGCGCGATCAGCAGCGGCGAACAATGTCTCGGCGCCAAGCGGCCCCATGGTCGGGTGGTCCCAGCGCGCGAGCGCCTCCACGCCGGTAATCTGTCCCGTCGCGATCGCGACTTGTGGCTGGAACAGGATATCGATCTCACCCTGCTCGATCGCGCGGCGCAGATCGACCGCGAGCGTATCGATCGGAGCGCCCTCTTCCCCGTCACGGCGTGCGATGTGGATCGTCAGGCTGTCCGACGCCTTGGCCTCGGCCAGTGCCTCGCTCGCACGTCGCAGCAGCATGGCGGTTGTATCGCCGGCCTCGGCAGGCGCGATACCGATCCGACAGCCAAGCACCGCCACCGCACCGCCCGCAACAAAGGGCCGCGTAAGCGCTTCGGCGATCCGGCCAGCGGCGAGTTCGACCCGAGCGGGATTGTCCACCGCTGCGACCAGAAATTCCGATCCCCCGAGCCGCGCTACAATCGCGCCGCGCCCCAATAGCTCGCCGGTAATATCCTCGACCCGCTTCTGCGCCGTACGTAGCAGCACATCACCTGCCGGGCGACCATAAGCGGAGTTGACGATGTCAAAGCGGTTCAGTGCGACCAGCATTGCCTGAACGGGCTTGTCGCCCGGCATTTCCAGCCGCCGGTCAAGCCAAAGCCGTGCACCGGCCGCGTCGCGCACGCTCGATAACGCCTCGCGAAGCACCGCGGCCGGTTCGGGAATACCCGCCAGCCGCTCGACCACAGCATCGATCGCCCCTGTGTCGCGATCCACAGTAAGATGATGGACCACCCGGCCAACCCCGGGGAGATCATGCGCAAAAGCCGTTGCCGCGCCGGATGCCATCAGTCGACGCAGCGCCCGCAAGGCGATCGGTCGTTCATCGTGCGCCAGGCGGTGAAGCAATGTGCGCGGACTGGTGATGTCTCCCGCCGCCAAAATATCAGCTAAACCGGCCGTCAGCTGCAGCGCCGGAGATTTGGGATCGTAACGCCAGCCAAGCGCGTCGACTTGGCCCCTTACGGACTTCCAGTCGCCCGCCATGCGTTCCGCATGTCGTGCCGCAAAACGCAGCGTTTGAATGAATTCATCCTCGCTGTGCGGGCTCGACAGGAAATGCGTCGCCCCCGCATCATGCAGCGTCCCCACCTCGCCAACGTCGCCGCGCGAGACGAGGACGAGCAGCGCGCCACCATTCGCAGCAATCGTATCCCCCAACGCAGCCACCGCCGCCAGACCATCACCCAACGCACCGCGCGCGTCGACAACCGCGACCTGCGCGCCACTGGCAAGGAAGCGCTGTTCTGCGCCATCCGCCCGGCGCGCGGCGATCACCTGCCACCCGCCGCGTGACGCCAGCGCCGCGAGTTCATCGCGCTGCCGGAACGACAATATGAACAGCGCCGCCGCTGCGCAGCCGTGCCGCGCAGGATCAACATCGGGGTCGCGGGCGGCATCGCTCATCCGTGGGAGCCTAACGCCCACAGCTGGGTTCGCCAATGCGCAAAGCCACTTTGCGGTACAGGGTTGTTTGCAGGGCTGCGAAGGCTTAGCTCGGTGTTCATGTCGTGCGCCCCCTCCCTTGTCGACAGCTTCGGCCGGACGATCAGCTATCTGCGCATTTCGGTAACGGACCGTTGCGATTTGCGCTGCCGCTACTGCATGGCAGAAGAAATGACGTTTCTGCCCAAGGCAGCGCTGCTGAGTCTTGAGGAAATCGCGATCATCGCCGAGCGGTTCATCGCGCGCGGCATCACCAAGATCAGGCTGAGCGGCGGCGAGCCGCTTGTCCGCCGTGACGTGGCCGAACTGGTGCGGCGGCTGGGGCGCCATGTCGGCGCTGGGCTCGACGAGCTGACCATGACCACCAACGGCACCCGGCTTGCCGAGCATGCCGAGGCGCTGGTGGCCGCCGGTATTCGCCGCATCAATGTGAGCCTCGACAGCCTTGACGCGGATGTGTTCCGCCACATCACCCGCCACGGCGACGTCGCCCAAGTGATCGACGGCATTTTCGCCGCCAAGCGCGCCGGATTGGCGATCAAGATCAATATGGTGGCGCTTAAAGGTCTCAACGAGGGTGAGATCGCCCCGATGCTCGAATGGTGCGGCAGCAACGGCTTCGATCTGTCACTGATCGAAACCATGCCGATGGGTGCAATCGACGAGGACCGTGCCGATCGCTTTCTGCCGCTGACCAAAGTGTTCGACGATCTGTCGAAAGCGTTCGATTTGTCGCGCGACGATCATCGCAGCGGCGGCCCGGCGCGCTATTGGCGGGTCGGCAATCACGGCACCCGGCTTGGCCTCATTTCGCCGCTCACCGCCAATTTCTGCGACGGCTGCAACCGCGTTCGGCTGACGACTGAGGGCAAACTTTATATGTGCCTTGGTCAGGATGATCAGGTCGATCTGAAATCCGTGCTTCGAGCCGAAGGCGTGGCAGGGCTCGACGCCGCCCTCGATACCGCCATGCGGCTGAAACCGGCGCGGCATGACTTTCAGATCGCTCCCGGCGGTGCTCCAGCCGTTGCCCGCCATATGAGTGTGACCGGCGGATGAGCCAGTATGAGCGGCGCGCGTTGGTCGTCTCGCCCACGGCGGCGGCGCAGGCGGCAGCGCATGAGCTGCGGCACAATTACGAATGGGTGCCGGTGAATCAGGCGACCATGATCGTGGCGCTGGGCGGCGATGGCTTCATGCTGCAGGCGCTCCACAGCCAATTGGAAAGCGCGCGCGATCCGCTGCCGGTGTTCGGAATGAACCTGGGCACGGTCGGTTTCCTGATGAACGAATGGCGGCTCGAAGGGCTCGACGGGCGGCTCGAGCGCGCCAAGGCGTTCAAGGTCACACCGCTGCGGATGATTGCCGAGACGATATCGGGTGAGCGCCATTCGGTGCCTGCCATCAACGAAGTCTCGCTGCTCCGCGAAACGCGCGAGACCGCGAAGATCGAAGTGACCGTCAACGACCGGATCGTGATCCCGGAGCTGGTCTGCGATGGAATCCTCGCTGCCACCCCCGCCGGGTCGACCGCCTATAACTTTTCCGCACAGGGCCCCATCCTGCCGCTCGGCTGCGGGCTCACCGCGCTAACCCCGATCAGCGCGTTCCGCCCCCGGCGCTGGCGGGGCGCGATCCTGCCCGACAAGGCGCGGATTTCGCTCCGCGTGCTCGAACCCGCCAAACGCCCGGTCAGCGCGGTCGCCGACCAGACCGAAGTGCGCGATGTCGCCCGTGTCGATATCGCGATGGACCGCAGCCGCGAGCTGACATTGCTGTTCGATCCCGAACATGCGCTGGATGATCGCATCACGATGGAACAGTTCATCTCCTGATCGCGGCCGGCGCCGGGCAATCCGGCATAATCCGCGAAACAGGGGTTGCATCCGCTGCGACCCGGCCATAAAGGCTGCGCTTCGCTGTTCCCTGATAGCTCAGCGGTAGAGTAGGTGACTGTTAATCACTTGGTCGTTGGTTCGAATCCAACTCAGGGAGCCACTTTTCCTAGCTTTTGATCGCGAGGGCGTTGCCAGCGGCACGCCGATCCCCCTAGGGTGCGACCCGACAAGCCGGCGACACCGGCAATCGGGAGAAGATGCGCCATGCGCCACACTGCGATCACTGCCGCCCTGCCCTTTTGCGCCACGGCCCTGCTCCTCGCCGGCTGCTCGGCCGCACCCAAGACCGATGCGGAAGGTTTCGTGATCGACGCGGGGTTCGAGGCGAAACTGCAGGAGCAACTGCTCGATGCCAAACCCGGCACTGTGGTGCTGATTCCGGCGGGCAAATACGCGCTCACCCGCTCGCTGAGTGTTGCGGTGCCCGGCGTTACGATCCGCGGTGCGGGCATGGATAAGTCGATCCTGTCGTTCAAACGCCAAAGCTCCGGCGCGGAAGGATTGCTCGTCACGGGCGATGATTTCACGCTGGAAGACGTTGCGATCGAGGACAGCAAGGGCGATGCGCTGAAGATCAACGGCACCAAAAACGCCGTCATGCGCCGCGTCCGCGCCGAATGGACCGGCGGCCCCAAGACGTCCAACGGCGCCTACGGGCTTTACCCCGTTCAGGTCACCAATGTGCTGATCGAGGGCAGCGTGGTGAAGGGCGCTTCGGACGCCGGCATCTATGTCGGCCAGTCGACCAACATCATCGTCCGCAACAACCGCGCCGAACAGAATGTCGCCGGCATCGAGATCGAGAATTCGACCGGTGCCGATGTGTACGACAATATCGTCACCGATAACGCGGGCGGCATTCTGGTGTTCAACATGCCCGATCTGCCCGTCCCCGGCAGCAAGACGCGCGTGTACAAGAACAAGGTTACCGCTAACAACCACGCCAATTTCGCGACCAAGGGCACGGCGGTCGCTTCTGTCCCGCCGGGTTCGGGCGTGATCATCAACTCCAACGACGATGTCGAGATTTTCGACAATGATCTGAAGGACAATCAGACCGCCAACGTCATCATCTCCAGCTTCTACTCGCTGGGTTTCGAGGCAACGCGCGGGATTGCGGCGGCCTATGATCCCTATCCGGAAAACATCTATGTCACCGGCAACCGCATTTCGGGCGGCGGCGACAAGCCCGGCGCGCGCTATGCGCCGCTCAAGGCGCTTGGCGGCGGCGCATTGCCGGCCGTGCTTTGGGACGGGTTCGTCAACCCAAAGATCGCCAAGCCCGGCATCTGCGTCCAGAATGGCGAAGCGAAGCTGTTAAACATCGATGCCGCCCATAAATTCGCCGGGGCGAAGATCGACGAGAGCGTCAATTGCGCCCCCGCCACCCGGCTGCCGACGATCAGCCTGCCGCCTGCGATGATCGAAAAGCGCTGACGCCCATGACGCGATTACTGCTGCTGATCTTGTTGTCGCTATTCCTCGCGGGGTGCGCGACCCGCCCGTCCGGCGTGACCTTCCACGCCGAGGAGAATCCCCAATCGCTCGATGATTGGGGCCTGTTCGACATCAAGGACGGGCGGATCACGCCCCGTGCGGGCCTTGTCACCTACGAACTCGCGACGCCCCTGTTCAGCGACTACGCGCAGAAATGGCGTGCAGTGTTCGTCCCCAAGGGCATGGCGGCGACATATGATCCGGAAAAGACGTTCGATTTTCCCGTCGGCACGGTGATCGCCAAGACATTTTACTACACCACCCCGGCCGGCTTCGCGCCCGGCCAGAGCAGCCGCGTGATGAAAGCCACCCCCGCCAGCTACCAATCGGGGGTTGCCGGGCTCGATCTGTCGCAAAGCCGCCTGATGGAAACCCGGCTGATGGTGCGCCGCGCGGGCGGCTGGGAAGCGCTCCCTTATGTGTGGAACGCCGAACAGACCGAGGCGACGTTGCAACGGACGGGTGCGGCGATCCCGCTCGAATATATCGATGGCGGCAAAACGACACGCTTCACCTATGCCGTGCCCAATGTGAACCAGTGCGCGGGGTGCCACGCAACTGACAGGACCAAGGCGCTGATGCCGATCGGCCTGCAGGCGCGCCACCTGAACCGCGACTTTCCAGGCGAAGGCGGCGATATCAATCAGCTCAAGCGACTGGCGATGATCGGCTATCTGAAAGGGGCGCCCGATCCCGCCGCCGCCGCGCGCAACGCCCGGTACGATGACTCCACCGCCGATGTCGGCGCCAGGGCCCGCGCCTATCTCGACATCAACTGCGCACATTGCCACAGCGCGACGGGCCCCGCCCGCGTTTCCGGTCTGTGGCTCGATTCAGCCACCAAGGACCTTCGCAAACTGGGGGCATGCAAGCCACCGATCGCGGCGGGCAAGGGCACTGGCGGGCATGAATTCGGGCTCGTGCCCGGCCATCCCGATCAGTCGATCCTCGCCTATCGTCTCGCGACCAACGATCCCGGTGAAATGATGCCCGAAACCGGCCGCAGTTTAACGCACGCGGAAGGAGTCGCGCTGATCAACGAATGGATTGCGGGGTTGAAGGGCGGATGCGGGGCGGCGGGGTAGTCGGGATGATGGCATCATGCCCCCCCCCGCCCGTTCGTGTCGAGCGAAGTCGGGACACCTTGCGCAACGCTTTTGGCCTGTTTCTCGACTTCGCTCGAAACGAACGGATCACGTAAAAGTCATTACGTTCAACCGATAGGCCGTCACCCTGAACTTGTTTCAGGGTCCACTACACCCCTCGGGCGAACGGCTGCGGCGGCGAAGTGGATGCTGAAACAAGTTCAGCATGACGGATTGGTGGAGGGGGTCCCCCTACCCCAGCGCCTTCCGCAGCAATTCGTTCACAACGCCCGGATTGGCCTTGCCACCCATCGCCTTCATCGTCTGGCCGACGAAGAACCCGAACAGCGCTTCCTTGCCCGCCTTGAACTGATCGACCTTGTCGGCATTGGCGGCGAGGATATCGGCGATCACCGCTTCGATCGCACCGGTGTCGCTGGTCTGCTTCAGCCCGCGCTCCTCGACGATCGCGCCAGCGTTCTGGCCGGTCTCGAGCATGATCTCGAACACCTGCTTGGCAAGGCTGCCCGATAGCGTGCCATTGGCGACCAACCCGAGCAATTCTGCCGCCTGTGCGGGGGTTACGGGCGAACTCGAGATATCCCGGCCCAAACGGTTGAGCGCACCGAACAGTTCTGAGGTCACCCAGTTCGCGCCTGCCACCGCCGGTGAACCCGCCTCGAGCAGCGCATCGAACCAGCGCGCCGCGTCGACATCCGCCGTCAGCACGGCCGCAGCATAGGGCGTAATCCCCAGCGCCTCATAGCGCTTGCGCTTGGCATCGGGCAGTTCGGGCAAGGACGCGCGGCATTCCTCCAGAAACGCATCATCCAGCACCAGCGGCAGCAGATCAGGATCGGGGAAGTAGCGATAATCATGCGCATCTTCCTTTGACCGCATCGACCGCGTTTCGTTGCGATCGGGATCGTAGAGCCGCGTTTCCTGGACGATCCGCCCGCCCTCCTCCAGCACCGCGATCTGGCGCTTGGCCTCCTGCTCGACCACCGCCATCACAAAGCGGACCGAATTGACGTTCTTGGTCTCGGTGCGCGTACCGAGGTTCGGATCGCCGACCTTGCGGACCGAGACGTTCACGTCGGCGCGCATCGATCCCTGATCCATGTTGCCGTCGCACGAGCCGACATAGCGCAGAATCGATCGCAGCTTCGACAGATATGCCCCTGCTTCGGCAGGAGAAGCCATGTCAGGCTTCGACACGATTTCCATCAGCGCCACGCCGGACCGGTTGAGATCGACATAGCTGCGCGTCGGGTGCTGATCATGCATCAGCTTGCCGGCATCCTGCTCGACATGAATGCGTTCGACGCCGATCCGTTTGGTCGCCTGATCGGGGTTCTTGTCGTCGAGCGAGATCATGATCGCCCCTTCCCCCACAATCGGGTGGTAAAGCTGGCTGATCTGATAGCCCTGGGGCAGATCGGCGTAGAAATAATTCTTCCGGTCGAACCGCGACCATGTGTTGATCTGCGCCTCGATCGCCATGCCGGTGCGCACCGCCTGCCGGATGCATTCACGGTTGGGCACCGGCAACATGCCCGGCATTGCCGCGTCGACCAGCGAGACCTGGGTGTTGGGCTCGGCACCGAAGGCAGTCGCCGCGCCGGAAAAAAGCTTGGCGTTCGACGTCACCTGCGCATGAACTTCGAGGCCGACAACGACCTCCCAATCGCCCGTTGCGCCGGAAAGGATATAATCGCTCATCTTACCACCAAGCCCCCGGTCGCGCGGTGAACCCTGCCCGCTCTTCCAGCGCCAGACACGCGTTCAGCACGCCCTGCTCATCAAGCGCACGACCGATGATTTGCAGCCCGAGCGGCAACCCCGCCTTGTCGAGCCCGCCCGGCACACTCATTGCTGGCAGGCCAGCCAGCGATGATGGAACCGTGAAGACGTCATTCAGATACATCGCGATCGGATCGGCGCTCTTTTCGCCCAGCGCGAATGCCGCGCTCGGTGCGGTGGGGGTGAGCAGGTAATCGCACGCTTCAAACGCACGGTCGAAATCGCGGGCGATCAGCGTGCGAACCTTCGATGCCTGTGTGAAGTACGCATCGTAAAAGCCTGCAGATAATACGTAAGTGCCGATCATGATGCGGCGCTTTACTTCGTTGCCGAAGCCCGCTGCCCGGGTGGCGGCATACATATCCTGCAGGTTTGCGCCCTCGGGCAGGTCGCGCAGACCGAAGCGCACCCCATCATAGCGCGCCAGGTTGGATGAGGCCTCGGCTGGCGCGATGATGTAATAAGCGGGCAGCGCATATTTGGTGTGCGGTAGCGATACCTCGACGATCTCGGCACCGGCATCCTTCAGCCAATCGATGCCCTGCTGCCACAGCGCGTCGATCTCGCTCGGCATGTTGTCGACCCGGTATTCCTTCGGGATGCCGATCTTCTTGCCCGCCATGCTGCTATTCAGCCCGGCTTCCCATTGGGGCACCGGCAGGTTGAGCGAGGTCGCATCCTTTGGGTCGAACCCTGCCATCGCCTCCAGCATGATCGCGCAATCGCGCACGTCGCGCGCCATCGGCCCGGCCTGATCGAGCGACGAAGCGAACGCCACCACGCCCCAGCGCGAACAGCGACCATAGGTCGGCTTGATGCCCGCAATGCCGACAAACGCAGCGGGCTGGCGGATCGAGCCACCCGTATCGGTGCCGGTCGCCGCCGGGCAAAGTCGCGCGGCAATCGCTGCCGATGAGCCGCCGGAGGATCCACCCGGCGCGAGCGGCGCATTGCCGCCATCGCTGCGCCGCCACGGCGAGATGACGTTACCGAACGCGGATGTCTCGTTCGACGATCCCATCGCGAACTGATCCATGTTGAGCTTGCCGAGCATGCCAGCGCCCGCCGCGAACAAATTGCCCGACACGGTGGATTCGTACTGTGGCGTAAAGCCTTCCAGAATCAGGCTGGCGGCGGTGGTCGGCACGCCCTTGGTGCAGAACAAATCCTTCATGCCGATCGGCACGCCGGCGAGCGGCTTGAGGACCTCGCCCGCCGCGCGCGCGGCATCAGCTTCCTTGGCGGCAGCAATCGCATGATCAGGGGTTTCGACAAGGAAAGCGTTGAGCGGCTTGGCTTTGCTCACCTGAACGATGAACGCTTCGGCAACTTCGCGCGCGGAAAAAGTGCCCGCGCGCACGCCATCACGAATGGCGGCCACGCCGAGATCGGTGAGATTGGTCACAGGAACACGCCCCTTCCCGTCTTCCCCGCGAAAGCGGGGACACATGGATGCGGTGCCATAGCATTGGTCGTGATGCCGTGGGTTCCCGCTTTCGCGGGAATGACGGCAAGTAAGTAGGGCCGCATTATTCGATCACCTTCGGCACGGTGAAAAAACCGTGTTCAGCCTGTGGCGCATTGGCGAGCACCGCATCGCGGACGTTGCCGTCAGTCACGACATCGTCGCGCAACCGCAGCGTGTTCGCGATCACCGCGGTCATCGGGGCGACGTCCTTGGTGTCAACCTCGCCCAGTTGCTCGATCCAGCCCATGATATTTTCAAGCTCGGGCGCAATGCGCGCGGCTTCGTCCTCGGTAATCGCAATGCGGGCAAGGCTCGCAATCTTGCGGACGGTGGTGATGTCTACTGCCATGCAGGTGCGGCTAGCAGAGGGCGCGCTTGCCGCGCAACCTATTCGAACGGTTCGCCGACGGGGGAACCGCCGACAAATAGCTGGCGACGCTGCACGACGCGTATGTCGATTTGCCCCGCCAGGAAGGCTGCCGCGATTTTCTGTCGCTCGGCGGGCGGAATCAGGCGCTGCTCTGTGCGGTTTGAAACTGTCCAACCGGTTCGGGTCTCAACCAACCTGCCGATTCCGCAGCTAGGCGCTGCAACCATTGCGGGCGTTCCCGACGCTTGGGGTATCGTAAGCACACAATCGGCTTGCACCGCCCACGCTTCGGTCGCGCCGGGCGTGTAGATCAACGTGCATTGTGCCTTATCGTCAGGACCGCACGCATCCCAGCCCGGCAGGATTTTCAGCAAGCCGGGCGGCAGCGCGACCGGCTTTGGCAGAATGCGCAAGCGATCACCGATCCCCGCGAGCGCGCGGTCGCGCTGGACGATCTGTTCCACATCATAGCGCGACTCCACCTTGGCAACGGCCACCGCCTTGGCGGCAATCTTGGGGTCGCGAGAAGCAGTCAGCCGCTTCAGCGCCACTTGCCCTGGCGCGCCGAAATCGAACGCGAGCGCGCGCCAATCGAATTTGTCGGCACTCACCTTGCCTGACGTTAGCCGCGCGACCTGATCGGCCGTCGAAATCGCGTTGAAGCTGAGGATCGGTGTGGCGAGGAACAGCGCCACCGCCGCCACGCCAAAGCCAAGCAGCACATTGGCCGACCGCGCATAGGGTGCCCAATCGATCCGCCCCCGCGCTACCGATACCAAATAGGCCAAGCCATAAGCACTCGCCAACACCACAAACGTCAGCGCCCAGAGCCGGTCGGGCGTAAAGCCATATTGATTGATTCGCAGTCCCGTCGCGATCGCAGCGATGATCACCAGCGGCAGCATCACCAGCGCGAGTATCGTTGCGCCGAAGCGCAGCACGGGGTTCCGCGCTTCATCATTGCCGCCATTGCCAATGACGGCATTGGCGAGGATCAATGCCCCGATCACGCAGCTCAGCAGGATCGGCGTGGTCGATCGCGTCGCCTCCCACAGCGCGCCAAGCCCGGTAAACGGAAGCGCCACCAGAAATAGCAGCAACCCAATCCCGAGGACCGGCGCAAGCACGCCGAGGACCGCCGTCACGACCCGCTGAAGCAGCCGCACGATCCGGTCGCGCTCGCGCAGCAACCCCACCGCGCCGCCAAAGGCTGCGCCAATCATCAGCGCGATCACCCAGTCCTTCTGCAGCAGCTTTTCAAGGAAATCGATCTTGATCAGATTGAACAGCGCCGCCAGCAGCCAGCTCATTAGAAACACCACGCCAACGAACGCCCAGCCCGCAAACCAGAGCACAACATTGGTCCAGGCATGGCCGTGCAGCTCGGCATAGGGAAAGCGCCAGCGCCCTTCATCACGCGCGGTCTGGAAGAGCGGCGCGGCAATCGCGATTGCGATGAACAGGCTGGTCAGCCGCCAGTTCCAGAAATCGGGCGAGCCGCCGGGCACGCCCTGCCAATAGACGATCAGTCCCGACGCTGCGCCAATGATCAGACTGAACGCGATCGCCCAGCCAAGCCGCAGTCGTTCAGCCACAAAGCCGAAGCCGATCGCGGTCGTCCCGATGCCAACCGCGATAGCGAGCCGGTCGGTCGGCGGCGGCGTGATCCCGTTGGATAGCAATTGCTGGATCGCCAGCGCTGCCGCCGCGCCGATCCCGGCCAGCAGCATCGGCCGCAGCGGCCAATCGCCATCGTCACGGGCATCCGGATGGTGCATCTGCTCGTTCATCGGCGTCCTCCACGGTCAATCGCTGCGGTATAGCCCAAGGGGCAATTGCAGGCGAACCATTCATCGGGCAGGGACGGCGCGTTGCGGTGGCTGCCCTTCCCCGCTTTTTTCCGGAGTGCGCCGCGTGGCCCGCAAATTTCTGTACGCCTTTGCTGTCCTGATCTTTCTGGTGATCGCCGCCGCGCTGACATTTCGGCTGTACGGCGATCAGCTGATGCGGATCGCGCTGGTGCCGTCCGCTGCGTTCGAGGCCTTGCCCGGCGTTGGTGCGCGCGACTATGCCAAGCCCGGCATGTGGCTCGCCCGGCCCGACAAGCCCGGCAACCCCGCGCACTGGACGCCGCCAGGCTACAAACCCACCGTCAAGCCCCGCGCGGCGATGTTTTACATCCACCCGACATCCTATCTCGAACGCGCGCGCTGGAATGCGCCGCTTGATGACAAAATCGCCAATGACCGGGCCGCGCTGTTCCTGCGCGGTCAGGCAACGGCGTTCAATGAAAGCGCGGCGATATGGGCACCCCGTTATCGTCAGGCGACGTTCGGCGCGTTCCTGACTGGCCAGAAGGAGGCGCAACTGGCGCTCGATCTGGCGTATGGCGATGTTGCAGCGGCGTTCGATTCGTTCCTGACGCAGATCGGCCCCGATCAGCCGATCATCCTTGCCGGCCATAGCCAGGGTGCGTTGCACCTGATGCGGCTGCTGCGCGAGCGCGTCGCGGGCAAGCCGCTCGCCAAGCGGATCGTGGCGGCCTGGGTGATCGGCTGGCCAATCTCACGCTCCGCTGATCTCCCTGCGCTTGGCTTGCCCGAATGTCGGACGGCGGATCAGGCAGGGTGCATCCTGTCGTGGCAGAGCTTTGCCGAGCCTGCTGATCCGACGCTGATCGTCGACAGCTATAACGCGTCCACCGGGATGAGCGGTAAACCCCGTAAGGGCACCGCCATGCTGTGCACCAATCCGATCACCGGCACGCCGAACGCGACTGCACCGGCCAGCGCCAATCTGGGCACCCTCGTCCCGTCAAAAGATATGGGAACTGCGACGATTGTTGCGGGCGGATTACCGGCGCGGTGCGATCCGCGCGGTTTCCTGTTGATCGGGCCGCCGCCTGCGCAGATCGACAAATATGTGCTGCCTGGGAATAACTATCACGTGTTCGATTACAGCCTGTTCTGGGCCAATGTCCGCGCCGATGCCGCGCGGCGGCTGGCGGCGTTCGAGGCGCGATGATCACGACTGCCGCTGCGGATTTTCGCGCGGTCCTGCCGCAGGGCGGGCGGCTGATTGGGCTCGATGTCGGTACCAAGACCATCGGCACGGCGCTCGCCGATGCCGGGTGGAGCTTCGCCTCCCCTGCCATCCTGATCCGCCGGACGAAGTTCACCGCAGACAAGGCTGCGATTGCACAACTAATCGCCCAGCAATCGGTGGTCGGTATCGTCATCGGCCTGCCGCTGAACCTCGACGGGACCGATAGCCCGCGCACCCAATCGACCCGCGCCTTTGCCCGCAACATGGCCGATCTGGGCCTGCCGATCCTGCTCTGGGATGAACGCTGGTCGACCCAGGCGGTCGAGCGCCAGATGATCGCCGAGGATATCAGCCGCGCCAAACGCGCCGAACGCATCGACAAGATCGCCGCAAGCTACATCCTGCAAGGTGCCATCGATGCGCTGATGATGGGGTGAGGTCAGCGCAGGATGGTCTTGCCGATGGAGGTGATCCGGCACGCCAAGTCGCCCTCGCCGCTCGCCACGATCCAGGCATCCCCGCCATCGACGATGCCGGTCGTGAAGACGATATCGCGCAGATACATCAGATCTTCGATCGGATCGGTCAACGCCGGGGCCGCCTCTAGCAGCGGCGCGGCGCCCGTCGCGATCACCTTTGCCGGGTTAGCCGCTTCGAGCAGCGACCAATATGTGCGGTAGATGCCGACCCCGCCAGCCGGTTCCACACCGTGCCACAGACTTAGCCAGCCGTCCGGCGTCAGGATGGGCGGCGCGCCACCGCCGATGCGGGTGATGCCCGGCACAGGCGCGCTCAGCGGGCGGATGCCCGGCACCGGATGCGGCCGCCAGTGGAGCGCATCGGGAGAGGTTGCGAGGTTGATCGAGGGGCCCGCGCGCCATGGGCTGCCCGGCGGATAGGCGAAGTACAGGTCGCCCAGCGGCCGGGTCTGCGCCCAATATTGCCCGCCGATCAGCCCCTGAAAGATCAGCATGTCCTTGTTCTGGTGATCGAGCACTATCCCCTCGAGCCGCCAGTCGAGCCCGTTGTCGGACGTGTAGAGGATCGTCGAGTGGCGCTCCGGGCTGACGGCACAGGCGGTCATCCAATATCGATCGCCGATCTGACTGATCCGGGCATCCTCGATCCCGTAGCACTGGTAATCAGCCATCGGCGCGATTACCCGATCATAATGGGCCGCGACGATTGCCGTGCCATCCGCCGTCAGTTCGACAGGCAACAGCCAAGACAGCGATGTAAGCCCCAGCACCTTCCAGCCCTGCCCCCGCACGGCAAAGGTGCGTGGATCGCTGGTGTCGACCAGATCGAGCGGCCAGGCATCGATGTGGTAGGTACCTTCGGCCCAGCGGATCGCATGAATATGACCGTCCTGGACAGGCGTGCGGAGCGCTTCCGCCACCCGCACCATCAGCAGCAAGTTACCGTTCGGCAGGCGCGCAAGGCCGGGATTGAACGCGCCAAGGGCATAGGTTTGAACCGGTAGCTTGCCGGCCAGTGGCGAGCGCGACAGATCGATATCGTTCGGCGTAAAAATCAGCGCATCGGCCAGAATCATTGTCGTCCTTCGGGCGACCAATCACCCATAGCGCCAGCAGCTAGACCGATCACGCAGCGACAGGTTCCCTCGCCACGCGGGCAAGCAGCGCATTTATTGCCTCCATCGCCTCCGGCTCTTCGAGCGTCGGCGCATGCCCAACATCTGGCACGGTCACCAAGTCACTGCCCTCGATTGCCGACACCATTCGCGTTGCCACGGGTTCGGACAGGATATCGGACAATCCACCGCGCACCACCAGCAATGGTACGCCCGCCAGCCGGTCGAGCGCACGCCACATATCCGGCCCCGCCTCATTGCCCGGCAACCGGAATGGTTCGGCGATTTTCATGTCGTAATCGAGCACGATCCGCCCCGATGCGTTCAACCGGTACAGCCGCTTGGCCATCGTCAGCCACTCACTGATCTCATATCGCGGATAGGCATCGGCATTGCTTTCGGCGACGGCACGCGCGGCGTGCATCCAGGTCGGCCAGGTATGGCTCTTGCCGACATAGGATCGGATACGGGCAAGCCCCGCCGGGTCGATATCGGGGCCCACATCATTCAGCACTGCGCCAGCCAGCGATTCTCGCGCCGCTCCTGCGAGCAGCATCGTGACGATTCCACCCAGCGACGTGCCGATCGCGACATAGCGCGTGCAGCCAATCTCCCCCAGCAGCTTTTCGACATCCTGCACGTAAACGAGCGGGACATAGCTCATCGGATCCTTGGCATAGCCGCTCTCGCCACGACCGCGCAGGTTAACGACCAGCACACGCCACTCGGCGGACAGCCGCTCCGCCAGCACATCGAAATCGCGGGCGTTGCGCGTCAGCCCCGGCAGGCAGATGATCGGCGGGCGACCTTCGGCTGCACTAGGATCGCGCGGCGCATAATCGCGCGCATGGAGACGAATCCCGTCATTCGACCACCAATATCGATTTTCATATGCAGCCATGGTTGCGTCCTTGCACGCCTGCCCTCCATATCGCGGCATGACCGCCAACCCGCAACCCGCTCCGTTCCGTCCCGCGACGACGATCCTCGAATTGGGCGATTCGTTTTACGACGCCGTCGAGTCGGCACCCTTTCCGCAAGCGATCCTGCGGTTTCGCAACGATCGCGCCGCCGCGAGCATCGGCCTGGACGGGCTGGACGATGCGGCCTGGGTCCAGCATTTCGCCCGCTTCGTTCCCCTGCCCGACAGCCTGCCGCAGCCGTTAGCGTTGCGGTACCACGGGCATCAATTCCGCGTGTACAACCCCGAAATCGGCGATGGCCGCGGTTTTCTGTTCGCCCAGATGTATGATGATCGCGGTCGACTGATGGATCTGGGCACCAAGGGATCAGGGCGCACGCCATGGAGCCGTTTTGGCGATGGTCGGTTGACGCTGAAAGGCGGCGTGCGGGAAATACTGGCAACCGAGATGCTGGAGGCGCTAGGCGTCAATACGTCACGCACCTTATCGTTGATCGAAACAGGCGAAGCGCTAGAGCGGAATGACGAGCCGTCGCCGACGCGCGGCGCGGTGATGGTGCGGCTGAACCACGGCCATATCCGCATCGGTACGTTCCAGCGGCTTGCCCATCTGCGCGATGAAGACGGGCTGCGCACCCTCACCGACTATGTCCTACGGCATTATTTCGGCGATCCCGGCGGTCTGGACGGTCCGGTGCGGCTGCTCGATCATGTCGTGCGCGGCACGGCGACCTTGTCGGCGCAGTTTATGGCGGCCGGCTTTGTCCATGGCGTGCTTAACAGCGATAACATCAACGTAACCGGCGAAAGCTTTGATTATGGGCCGTGGCGGTTCAATCCGACCTGGGCGCCCGATTTCACCGCCGCCTATTTCGATCACGCCGGGCTCTATGCGTTCGGCCGCCAGCCTGAAGCGATTCACTGGGACGTCATGCAACTCGCCGTGTCGCTACGGCTGATTTTCCCCGCCGAACCGCTGATCGCGGTGCTCGACAGCTTTGGCGAGCATTACCAGCCTGCCGTCACCGATGCGATTTTGTGGCGGCTTGGCGTGAGGCCGCGCAACCAATCGGAGGATCGCGCGCTGATTCAGGCCATCGAGCCCGTGCTTCGAGGCTCCGACACGTCGATCGACCGCTTTTTTCAGGCAAGCTTCGGTGGTGCGATCCCGACCCATTTCGGTGCCGAATTCGACGAAGCCCGCGCATTGCTCGCCCCCTATGTCGCCCGGAAGGCGCGCGATCACGCTTATTGGCAAGCTGATGCCCCCTGTTCGATGCTGATCGATGAGGTCGAATCGATCTGGGCCGATATCGCCGAGCGGGATGATTGGACGGCCCTCAACGCCAAGATACTGGCGATTCGCGATTTTGGGGCTGCACTGGGCGATTGATAGGGTCCAGTTGGCAATCCTGTCCAAAATGAGGCAAGAGCGCGCAACAATCGAGAAGAACAATCGCATGCTTGGACAGGAAATCGTCTCCACCGAACCCGCGACAGGCGAAATACTGTGGCGACAAATGCCGGGCGATGCCGATACCGAAGTGGCAATCGCGCGCGCCAGTTGGGCAGGCTGGGCTGCACAACCACTCGCGTTCCGACTTGAGGCGCTACGCCGATTCGCCAATGTCGTCCGCGCCAAGGCCGAGCCCTTTGCGGATTTGATCGCGCGCGAAACCGGCAAACCCCTTTGGGAAGCACGGACCGAGGTCGATACCGTCGTTGCGAAGGTGAATATCTCGGCCACCGCTTATGCCGAGCGCAGCGCCCAGCGAAAGGTGGAATCCCAAGCGGGGCGACTGGCGGTGCGGCACAAGCCCCACGGGGTGCTCGCAGTGCTTGGGCCCTATAACTTCCCGGCGCATTTGCCGAACGGCCATATCGTCCCCGCGTTGCTGGCTGGTAACGCCGTGGTGTTCAAGCCATCCGAAAAGACCCCGGCGACGGGCGAATTCCTGGTAAGCTGCCTGCGTGAGGGCGGCGTGCCGGAGGGCTGCATCCGGCTGCTGATCGGCGGCCCGGCGGAGGGCAAGGCACTCGCCGGGCATCCCGATATCGACGGGCTGTTGTTCACCGGATCGGCGCGCACCGGCATCGCGCTCAATCGCGCCTTTGCCGACAAGCCGGAAAAGATTCTCGCGCTCGAAATGGGCGGCAACAACCCGATCGTCGTGTGGGACAGCCCCGATCTGCAGTCCGCCGCCGTCCTGATCGTCCAGTCCGCCTTCACTAGCGCCGGGCAGCGCTGCACCGCCGCGCGCCGCCTGATCGTCGACGAACGGCTGTTTCAGCCACTGATGGCGGAGCTAACCAAGCTGCTCGACCGCATGATTGTTGGCGATCCGCACGCCGATCCGCAACCGTTCATGGGCCCGGTGATCGATAACGAAGCCGCCGATCTGCTGACCGAGAGCTTCGTCACGTTGATGTCGCGCGGCGGCCGTCCGCTCCGCCATATGCAGCGCCCGCAGGAAGATCGTCCGTTCCTGACGGCCGGCATGATCGACGTGACCGAGATGAACGATCGGCCGGATATCGAGCTGTTCGGTCCAATTCTGCAAGTGATCCGCACGGCAAGCTTCGAAGACGCGATCGTCGAGGCGAACAACACCCGCTATGGCCTCGCCGCCTCGCTGGTGAGCCAGAACCCCGCGCTCTACGATCAGTTCTGGGCCAATGCGCGCGCCGGCATCGTCAACTGGAACAAACCGACCAACGGCGCCTCCTCTTCCGCGCCATTCGGCGGCATTGGCTGGTCGGGCAATCACCGGCCGAGCGCTTACTACGCCGCCGATTACTGCGCCTATCCGGTGGTTTCCTCCGAAGCCGATCAGGCACGTGCGCTGATCAACATCGGCCTGCGCGACCTTTGACAAGCTTGTCTACCCGCCCCCCAAGCAGCGCTCGTTTGCGCGCCTGCCCCTTGATCGCCATTTGGGCGACATGACAACGATATCGAATGGCCCGGCGGGCGAAGTGATTCTGGTCGGCGCAGGCCCCGGCGATCCCGATTTGCTGACGATCAAGGCGCACAAGGCGATCCTCGCCGCCGATCTCATCGTCCATGACGGGCTGGTCGACCCGCGCATTCTCGCGCTCGCGCCCGATACGTCGCGCATCTCGGTCGCCAAGAGCCGCAGCCGTCACACGATGCGGCAGGAAGCGATCAACGACCTGCTGATTGCCGAGGCGCGGCGCGGCAAGCGCGTCGTTCGGCTGAAGGGCGGCGATCCGTTCATTTTCGGGCGCGGCGGCGAAGAGGCGGAGGCGTGCATCGCCGCCGGCATCCCCTTCAGCATCATCCCCGGCATTTCGGCAGCGATGGGCAGCGCAGCAGGCGCGATGATCCCGCTCACCCATCGATCGGTGTCGAGTGCGGTCACATTCGTCGCGGGGCAGTGCCAGGGTCTTGCTGAACAGAACTGGGCGGGCCTCGCCGGGCCAGGGCGGACCATGGTGATCTATATGGGGGTCGCCACCGCCGATCTGATCGCCGAAAAGCTGATTGCCGATGGCGTCTCGCCCGACATGCCCGTCGCCGTGATCGAGAACGGCACCCGACCCGAAACGCGGGCGCTGCGCACGTTGCTCACCGATCTCGGCGCAATGATCTGTCGTGAGGGCGTGAAGAGCCCTGCAGTCATCATCGTCGGCATGGTCGCGGCGCGCGGAACGGCGAGCAACGCACTGCTATCACTGGCCCATGTGGCGGAGGCGAACGCGTGAAACTGTTGACCGGGAATGATCTGCCGACCGGCGATGTCGTGTGGTGGACGGGCAGCGGCTGGTCCCGCCATGTCGAGGATGCCGCCGATGTCGGCGAAACCGGCGAGAGCATCGCCCGCGCCGAAGAAGGCGCGCGCCGGGTGAACGTGCCTTACGTGATCGACGCCGAGCCCACCCCCGAAGGCCCCCGCCCCGCGCACATCAAGGACCGCGTCCGCGCGCTCGGCCCCACCATCCGCCCCGACCTGACGCTCAAGCCCGCCGATCCCCAGGCGGGCGAGTGGGTGATATGATGATCCGCCAGCTCATTTTGGCGGCGGTTATCGCCAGCATCGCGCCCACCGCGCACGCGACCGCGAGGCCATCGCCGACCACCATGGTCAGCAAGGCCCCCACCTTGCACGTTACCCACACCTATCTCCGCGCCGCACCCGGCAAACGCGCGGCGCTGATCGCGTATATCAAGCAAAACTGGTTCGCGATGGACCGGATCGGCCTCGAGCAGGGCCTGTTCACCAGCTATGCGCTGCTCGAACGCGCCGATGACACCGAAGCCGATTGGGACGTGATCGTCGCGGTCGGCTATCCGACCGCCCAAGGCCATGATGCGCCCGGCGTCACCGATGCCTTCAAGGCGATCCGTGCAGCCCACCGTGAAACCAAGATCGACGGGCTCGGCTTGAAAGAACTCGGCACGATCGTCCGCCACTATCCCCTCACTCTCGCGGTTCAGGGCCAGTAACCCATGTATAAATATGACCATTACGACCAGGCGATCGTCGATGCGCGGGTCGAGGAATTTCGCGACCAGGTGATCCGTCGCCTGTCAGGCGCGATGAGCGAGGACCAGTTCAAGCCGCTCCGGCTGATGAACGGGCTCTATCTCCAGCTCCACGCCTATATGCTGCGCGTCGCCATCCCCTACGGCACGCTCGACAGCCGCCAGATGCGGATGCTCGGCCATATCGCTCGCAAATATGATCGCGGCTATGGCCATTTCACCACGCGCCAGAATCTCCAGTTCAACTGGATAAAGCTCGCCGATGCGCCGGACATCCTCGCCGAACTGGCGACGGTGGAGATGCACGCCATTCAGACGAGCGGTAATTGCATCCGCAACATCAGTTCGGATCAATATGCAGGCGCCGCCGCCGACGAAGTGACCGATCCGCGCCCCTGGGCCGAATTGCTGCGTCAGTGGAGCACTTTCCACCCCGAATTCAGCTATCTCCCGCGCAAGTTCAAGATCGCGGTGATCGCCGCGGACGAGGATCGCGCGGCGATGCGGCTGCACGATATCGGCATCCAGCTGCTCGAGCGCGACGGCCTGCTCGGCGCGAAGATTTTCGTCGGTGGTGGCATGGGCCGCACGCCAATGATTGCGCCTGAAATCAAGGATTTCGTGACCGCGGCTGATCTGCTCAGCTATCTCGAAGCCTGTCTGCGCGTCTACAACCGCTATGGCCGCCGCGACAATATGTACAAGGCGCGGATCAAGATCCTGATCCACGAAATCGGCGCCGATGCGTACCGCGCGCAGGTCGAGGAAGAGTTTGCGCACGTCAAAGCGCTGGGCATCGATCCCCCCGCCGCCGAACTCGCGCGCATCACCGCCATGTTCGCCCCGCCACCGTTCGAAACCAAAGTCGCCGACGCGATCGACCGCAGCGGTCCCGATTTCGCGGTCTGGCTCGACCAGAACGTCAAGCCACATAAAGCCCCCGGCTATGCTATCGTTAACATCAGCCTGAAGCCGCGTGGCGGCATCCCCGGCGATGCGTCTGCCGACCAGATCGATCTGATGGCCGATCTCGCCGAGCAGTACTCGTTCGATGAATTGCGCGTCACCCACGCCCAGAACATCGTCCTGCCGCATGTCCGCCAGAGCGATCTGCAGGCCATCTGGCAGGCGCTGAACGACGCCGGGCTGGCCGAGGCCAATCTTGACCTCATCAGCGATATCATCGCCTGCCCCGGCCTTGATTATTGCAGCCTGGCCAATGCCCGCTCTATTCCGGTTGCGCAGAAAATCCATGCGCGCTTTGCGGACCTCGGCCGCCAGCGCGAGCTTGGCGAGCTGAAGGTGAAAATCTCCGGCTGCATCAACGCCTGCGGCCACCACCATGCCGGGCATATCGGCATCCTAGGCGTCGACAAGAAAGGCACCGAAAACTACCAGCTTTCGCTCGGCGGATCGGGTGCTGACGATGTCTCGATCGGCAAGATCACCGGCCCCGGCTTCGACGAGGACGGCATTGTCGACGCGGTCGAGAAAGTCACCGACGTCTATCTCGGCCTGCGCACCGATGGCGAACGCTTCCTCGACACCTATCGCCGCGTGGGCATGGAACCGTTCAAGGAGGCGATTTATGGATAAGCGCGATGTCGTGTTCCCGGCGGGGCGTCAGGAATTGTACGACCGCAACCGCTATTCGCCAGCGGTTCGCGCGAACGGTTTTCTATTCGTATCGGGTCAGGTCGGCAGCCGCGAAGACGGATCGCCAGAGCCGGATTTCGAAAAGCAGGTGCGGCTTGCCTTCGACAATCTCAACGCGATCCTGGTGGCGGCGGGCTGCAGCTTCGATAATGTGATGGATGTGACCATGTTTGTCGTCGATCCCGAAGCAAACTTGCCGACGATTATGAAGGTGCTGCCGGATTATTGGGGAGCCGCTCCCTATCCCACGTTGACGGGCATCGGCGTCACATGGCTTTACGGTTTTCAGTTCGAGATCAAGGTGATCGCGCAACTGCCGAAGGCGGAGACCGCAGCGTGACCGATTCCCTCCTCCGCTTCCGCACCGATGAAGCGCATGACGAGCCCGCGATCACGCTCGACAGCTTTCTCGCCGGGCAATCGAACGCCACCGCCGTCCGGATCGAGGCGGGTGACGATGCCCGCGCGCTCATCCCGCATCTGGGCCAGCTTGCGCTCATCGAGGTCAGCTTTCCGGCGTTTCGCGACGGGCGCGGTTATTCGGCGGCGCGGGTGCTGCGCGAGGCGGGCTATACCGGCGAACTCCGCGCGGCGGGCGATGTGCTGGTCGATCAGCTGCCATTGATGCGCCGCTGCGGTTTTGACAGTTTTGCGCCGCATGCCCCGATCGACGAGGCTGTGCTGAAGGCGTCGTTCGAACGCTATGATCATGCCTATCAGGGCGCAGCCGACAGCATCGTACCCGTGTGGAAGCTGCGGCATGGCTGAAGCAGCCCGCGCGCTCGACCTGATCAACACCGGCCCGCGCTTCACAGCAGCCGATGTCACGGCGTTGAACGCGCGGTTCGAGAGTGCCGATGCATCGGCCCTGCTCGCGACGGTGCTGGCCGAAGGGTTGATCGGGCGCGCGGCGATCGTGTCGTCGTTCGGGGCGGAATCGGCCGTGCTGCTTCATCTTGTTGCCAGCATCGATCCTGCGGCGCCGGTGCTGTTCCTCGATACGGATAAGCATTTCCCTGAGACGCTCGCCTATCGCGATCTGCTCGCGACGCGCTTGGGGCTCACCGATCTGCGCACGCTCACACCCGACGCCGATGTGATCGCCAAGCGCGACGAAAGCGGCCTGCGCTGGTCCTATGATCCCGATGGCTGTTGCGAGATCCGCAAGGTCGCCCCGCTCGCGGCCGAGCTTACTGGCTTCGACGCAACGATCACCGGCCGCAAGGGCTTCCAGTCACGTACACGCGCGCACCTCCAAAGCTTTGAGATCGATACCAGCGACGCCGCCGGTCGGCTGAAGCTGAACCCGCTCGCGCGCTGGTCGAAGGCCGATCTCGACGCCTATGTCGCCGTACATAATCTTCCCCCCCACCCGCTAGTCGATGCCGGCTACCCCTCGATCGGCTGTGCGCCCTGCACCAGCAAGGTCCTCCCCGGCGAAGACCCCCGCGCCGGCCGCTGGCGCGGCTGGGACAAGGTGGAATGCGGCATCCATGTGCCCGAAGCCCCAGGGGAATTGCCGAGTTTTTAGCGGTCATGACTTTGGGTGGCCCCGTTCGTCCTGCATATCTCTTGGGCGAAGGCAAAACGGCCCATCGAACGGCTGCTTTCCGGGCAGGTCATTCTTTAAACGTAGCGCCTGCTCAGGCCGGATGGGTTGAGATTTGATCGAGGCCGTGAACCTATAAAACAGACCGCCGTCCTCGTGGAAGCTGAACGGCAAAAATGGGTGGTTAGCTGCCCGTCGCCGTTAGCCAACCGGGGCGCTCATCAGCCGCACCATACCAGCCCCAATCCGAAAGGGTTTCAACAAATCTGGCGCGGTCAAATTGACGGTAGGCGTCAGAGATCAGCGAAACGTATAGATCGGTTGGAGGTGCGCTACAGCTGATTCCTCTGAATATCATGCCCCGACTTCCGCCAAAGTCCGGCAGAAACCCCTCGACCCATATTGCCGTCCCGTCTGCGATATCGAGCAAATAGGGAGCCACAAGCTGCAAGCCCAAGACCGACGCGGCAACCTTCCACGCAGAAACAAGCTCGTGATCAATATCGTGTGGAGACGGTCGCATACACTCCTTTTAGTTTCGTCGCGAAAGTCTGCAAATGGGGCGAGAACTGCCCGACTGCTTTTCGCCCGATAGCCGCCGTTCCGCTTTCGGGTAGGACCGCAATACGCCAAGGGTCCGAACGGCGAAAACTGTTGGATTACCGACAGTTAGGTATCGCCGAAATCAAGTTCGTTTAGCCTGGTTATGAGATCGTCATCGAGGTTCATGATGGCCTCGGCGACCCTATGATGCCCCTTGGCCGCCGCTAACGCAGATACAGCCGATAGAAGTGTGGGTTCGTTGACGTGCTCCCCTGAAACTCCGCCAGTCTGAGCTAGAGTCCTTCATGAAGGAGGACGACGATGAAGCGCAGCAGATTTACCGAGGAGCAGATCATA
>NZ_NCGB01000035.1:0-27560 GCF_002278865.1 Sphingomonas sp. 28-62-11
GGATTATGTCCACCTGGATATCAGCCATAAGGGGCCGGATTTCATCCGCGAACATTTCCCCAACATCTACGAAAAGCTGATGGGGCTGGGGATCGACATGACGACCGATCCGATCCCGGTGGTGCCTGCCCAACATTATACCTGTGGCGGGATCGTCGTTGATCTCGACGGGCGGACCGATCTGCCCGGGCTTTATGCAGCGGGCGAATGCACCGAAAGCGGGCTCCACGGGGCAAACCGACTCGCCTCCAACTCGCTGCTCGAATGCTTTGTGTTCGGCGAGGCCTGCGCGCGGCATATCGCGGCGCATTGGGATGATCTGCCCCCGCCGCCGCCGATCGCGCCATGGGACGAAAGCCGGGTCGAAGATTCGGACGAGGAAGTCGTCATCAAGCAGAACTGGACCGAGATTCGCCGGTTCATGTGGAATTATGTCGGCATCGTGCGCACCACCAAAAGGCTTGAGCGCGCGCAGCACCGCATTCGCCTGCTCACAGACGAAGTGAATGATTATTACGGGCATTTCCGGGTGACGCCGGATCTGATCGAGCTACGCAATCTGCTGCAAACCGCTGAACTGATTGTGAAATCTGCGCTACACCGCAAGGAAAGCCGCGGACTCCATTACACGCTCGATTATCCTGACATGCTGCCTGACGCGGTCGATACCATCCTGGTCCCTTAACCACATACCGCCCTTTTTCGGGAAGTTTCGTGGTTCATCGTGGAAATACGGGCTTTCATCGCAACCGAAAATTATGGCTATATCCTGTTAAGGGTGATCCACCCATGGTGGCAATCGATGATCCGGGGGGGTTGAACAGCTTGATACACCAAGGGAAAGAATTGACACGCGACCGGCACAGTCCCGCAATGGCAACCATCGCGATGATCGCGTTGGCGGGCTGCGCGTCGACATCATCGCCGCAGGCTGCGCGCGTATCGCCGCCACCGCCGATGTATCGCGTCAGCATGCCGGTGCCTGCGCCCGTTCCAGTAAAGGCCACCGCACCCTATGGGCTGGTATCGACCATCCAGTCGCTGCGGACCCAGTTTGCTGGCAATGTGGGCATCGCCGTGCGCAATATCGACAAGGGCTGGGCCGTTACCGCCAATGGTTCGACCAAGCTGCCCCAGCAAAGCGTGAGCAAGCTGTGGGTGGCGATGGCGGTGCTCGATTACCGCGATTCCGGTCAGCTGACGCTCGACGACACCGTCACCGTGACTCGCGAGGATTTGACGCTGTTTCACCAGCCGATCGCTGCGATGGTGAAGGGCGATGGCTATAAGGCGACCGTGGGCGAGCTGCTCCAGCGCGCGCTGACGACGAGTGACAACACCGCCAATGATCGGCTGCTGCGTTTTATCGGCGGGCCGGAAACCGTGCGCGGTTTCATCCGGCGCAAGGGGCTTGGCTCGATCAGCTTCGGCCCCGGTGAACGATTGCTGCAAAGCCAAACGGCGGGGCTCGACTGGAAACCCGAATTCGCGCTCGGCAATGCTTTTACGCGCGCTCGCGCCCGGCTGCCGCTGTCGACGCGGCTCAGCGCCTTTGAAAGCTATGTCACCAATCCGCCGGATGGCGCCGCGCCAGAGGCGATTGCCGGCGCGCTGGCGATGCTGAAAAAGGGCGAGCTGCTCTCCGCCAATTCGACCAACTATTTGATTGCGACAATGGAATCGGCGCGCACCGGCAAGCAACGCTTGAGCGGTGCAGTGCCAGCCGGGTGGCGGTTTGGCCACAAGACCGGGACCGGACAAGACCTTGCCGGGCGCACGGCGGGCTATAATGATGTCGGCATCCTGACGGCACCGGATGGGCAAAGCTATGCGCTAGCCGTCATGATCGGCGATACGCCGCGACCAGTCGCTGAGCGCCAGGCGCTGATGCAATCGGTTGTCGCCAGCGTGGTTGCCTATCACGGGCGGTAGGTTTTTCATCGCAAGCGCCGGGATGCGGTAGCCGCGGGCAGCCGCCACGTCGCATCGCATGATACCAACATCTATTGCCGACCCTGCCCGGCTGGTCGCATCACTCGATGCGCAGGGCTGGGCCCTGATCCCCGGCCTGCTCTCGGCCACCGAATGTACTGTACTCGCCGAAAGCTATGGCGATGATCGACAATTCCGCAGCCGGATCGTGATGGCGCGCCACGGCTTTGGCCAAGGCCATTATGCCTATTTCGCTTATCCCTTGCCGTCGATCGTCCAGCGCTTGCGCGAAACGCTTTATCCCCTGCTTGTCCCCACCGCGCGCGCTTGGGCTGCACGGCTCGGATTGCCCGACGAGCTTCCCGCAGAGCATGCAGCCTATCGCGCAATGTGCCATGCCGCCGGGCAGACGCGCCCCACCCCGCTGATGCTCCGCTACGGGGAAGGCGATTATAACTGCCTGCATCAGGACCTGTATGGAGCAGTCGCCTTTCCCTTGCAGGTCGCGGTCCTGCTCTCGCGACCTGGCGATGACTTTGACGGCGGGGAATTCGTGCTGACTGAACAGCGGCCAAGAATGCAATCGCGCGTCACTGTGGTGCCACTGGGGCTTGGCGATGCGGTGGTATTCGCCGTCAACCATCGGCCGGTACGCGGTGGCAAGGGCGATTACCGGGTCACGATGCGCCACGGAGTCAGCCCGATCCGGCAGGGCAATCGCCACACGCTGGGGATCATCTTTCACGACGCGGGATAGCGGCAAGCGAAGCCCGCGCGACTCGTGATGAAGGGGGGCTTTGTCCGGCGCGATGCATCGGCTATCCCAGCCTTCATGCCTCATCTCTACCTTGTCGATGGCTCCGGTTATATCTTCCGCGCCTATCACCGCCTGCCGCCGCTGACGAACATTCGTGGCGAGCCGGTTGGTGCGGTTTATGGCTATACGACGATGCTGTGGAAACTCGCCGACGAGTTGCACAAGGCCGACGGGCCGACCCATATGGCGGTGATCCTCGACAAAGGCAGCCACACCTTTCGAAACGACCTGTACGACAAATACAAGGCGCAGCGCCCCCCCGCGCCCGAGGACCTGATCCCGCAATTCCCGATGATCCGCGATGCGACGCGCGCGTTCAGCCTGCCGTGCATCGAGGAAGCAGGGCTGGAGGCAGACGACATCATCGCCAGCTATGCCAAGGCGGCGCTGGCACAAGGCTGGTCGGTTACGATCGTCTCAAGCGACAAGGATCTGATGCAGCTGATCGAGCCCGGGCTCGACATGTACGATACCATGAATAACCGGCGTCTAGGCGCCGAGCATGTATTCGAAAAATTCGGCGTTGGCCCCGATCGGCTCGGTGATGTGCTCGCGCTGATGGGCGACAGTGTCGACAATGTCCCCGGCGTTCCCGGCGTGGGGCCAAAGACTGCCGCTAAGCTGATCCTCGAACATGGCGATTTGGAAGCTGTGCTTGCCGCAGCACCGACGATGAAACCCGGCAAGCTGCGCGACAACCTGATCGAGCATGCCGAGATGGCCCGGTTGAGCCGCGTGCTCGTAACGTTGAAAGACGATGCGGCATTGCCCGATCCGCTCGATTCGCTTGCGCTGCAGGGGATACCGGCGGCGCCGTTGCAGGCGTTTCTGGAGCATCACGGGTTCAAGTCGCTGCTCGCCAAGCTTGCCGCCGTGGCCGACACGCCGGTCGCCACGCCCAAGGCCGTGGCGCAGGACGAAGATCCGCCCTGCAATCACGACGACTATGAAAGCGTGGTCGACGACGCGGTGCTTGACCGCTGGATCGCCGACGCGCGGCATCAGGGCTGGGTTGCAGTCGACACCGAGACCACCGGCATCGATGCCACGCAGGCCGAGCTGGTGGGGATAAGCCTTGCGCTCCATCCTAACCACGCCTGCTACATCCCGGTCGCGCATGGCGGGACGGACATGTTCGCCGAAAAGCCTGTTCAACTCGACAAGGCGGTGGTGATCGACAAGCTCAAGCCGTTGCTCGAAGACCCGGCGGTGCTGAAGATCGGCCATAATCTAAAGTATGACATGATCATTCTCGGGCGGCTGGGCATCGATGTCGCGCCGTTCGACGATACGATCCTGATGAGTTTCGATCTCGATGCCGGACTGCACGGACACGGGATGGACGAGCTCGCTCAACTCCACCTGTCGCACAGCTGCATCGCTTTCAAGGACGTGGTCGGTACGGGCAAGAGCCAGCGGGGGTTCGCCGAAATCGACTTAAAGTCGGCCACACGCTACGCCGCCGAAGACGCCGATGTGACGCTGCGGCTGTGGCGGCGGTTCAAGCCACGCCTGACTGCAGAAGGCTCGACGCGGGTGTATGAGATGGTCGATCGTCCGCTCGCCCCCGTGATCGCCCAGATGGAGCGCCACGGCATCAAGGTCGATCGTGACCGGCTGGCGCAGCTCTCCGCCGAATTCGCCGCGCAGATGGCGACACTGGAAACCGAAATCCACGGCCTCGCCGGTGGCCCCTTCACGATCGGCAGCCCCAAACAGCTGGGCGATGTGCTGTTCGATCGGATGGGCATCAAGGGCGGTCGCAAGGGCAAATCTGGGGTCTATTCCACCGATGTGACCGAGCTGGAAAAGATCGCGGCGGACAAGGCCTCGCCCGGTGCGGTGATCGCCGCGCGCGTGCTCGACTGGCGGCAGCTCTCAAAGCTCAAAAGCACCTATACCGATGCGCTACAGGCACAGATCAACCCGCAAACGGGGCGCGTCCATACCAGCTATTCGCTGACCGGCGCGCAGACCGGGCGGCTCTCTTCAACCGATCCCAATCTCCAGAACATCCCGATCCGCACCGAAATCGGCCGCCAGATCCGCGATGCGTTCGTCGCTGAACCCGGCAACGTCCTGCTCGCCGCCGATTATTCACAGATCGAGCTGCGGCTGGCAGCGCATATGGCTGATGTGCCGGCGCTGAAACAGGCCTTTGCCGATGGCGCCGACATTCACAGCCTGACCGCACAGGAATTGTTCGGCGAGGTCAATCGCGACACCCGTGGTCGCGCCAAGACGATCAACTTCGCGATTCTGTACGGCATCAGCCGCTGGGGCCTGGCCGGGCGGCTCGATGTGACGCCCGATGAAGCGCAGGCAATGATCGACCGCTATTTCGAGCGCTTCCCGGGCATCAATAACTACATCGCGACCACGATCGAGGAGGTGCGCGAGCGCGGTTACACCACCACCCTGTTCGGGCGAAAATGCCATTTCTCGCGGATCAAATCTTCGGTCCAGCATGAGCGCCAGGGGGCAGAGCGCGCGGCGATCAACGCGCCGATCCAGGGTACGAGCGCTGACATCATCAAGCGGGCAATGGTGCGGATGGAACCCGCCTTGATCGAGGCAGGGCTGCCCAACGTGCGGATGCTGCTGCAGGTGCATGACGAATTGGTGTTCGAGCTGCCCGAAGGCGATGTCGCTGCCGCCAAACCGGTGATCGAACGCGTGATGGCGACCGCCGCCGCGCCTGCGGTGACGCTGTCGGTGCCGTTGGGCGTCGAAATCGGCACCGGCAAAAGCTGGGGCGCCGCGCATTGACGAACACCGCCAGCCCCAGCACCGCCGCCGCCGATGATATTGCCGCAATCGCCAAGGGCGGGCGGACGAACATCTTCGGGTTCGGCCTTCGGCTGGCGGCGCGCATTCCGTTCCTGTTCGTGGCCGGGCGGTTATACGGCGCGGATACGGTCGGTCAGTTTGCGCTTGCCGTGGTCGTGGTCGAACTCGGTGCGCTGCTCGCCACCTTGGGGATGAAGCGTGGGCTTGCACAGGCACTGTCGGCGAGCGACAGGCCGCACAGCCATGTCGCCTGGGATGCGCTGGCGGTCGCGCTGATCGCCTCGATCGCGGCGAGCGCGCTGCTGTTCGCCTTTCCTGCGATCATGTACCGAAACGGCCCGCCAGACGGGCTGGCTCGGTTGCTGCCCGGCATCGTTTTTGCGATCGCCTGGTCCGATATCAGCCTGGCCGCACTCGCTTATCGACACAATGTCCGCGCCAGCGTTACCGCACGGGCAGTAATCGAGCCGTGGACGATCAGTATTGCGGCGACGGCGTTGTGGTTCATCACCCCGCAGGACGGGCTGGAAATCGCCTATATGCTGTCGATGCTGGCGGCGATGATCGCGTCGGTCGTGCCGTTCTTGCGCGCTTACGGGTTGCCACACGAGTGGAAGCCCCGGCTGGCGACGATCGCCACCTTGGCACGCGATAACATGCCACTGGCGGGCGCCGATGCGATCGAATGGGCGACGCGCAATGTCGATCGATTCATTCTGGGCCAGTTGTTCGCGCCGTCGATCGTCGGCATTTACTACATGGCGCAGCAGATCGCCTCGCTGCCCGGTCGCCTGAAGACGAGCTTCGATCCAATTCTGGGGCCGGTTATCACTACAAGCCTCGCGCGCGGCGACAAGCTGGCGGTCGCCAAGCAGGTGCGGCAGGTGGGGTTCTGGATCATGGCCGCGCAAGGCGGGCTGGCGCTGATGGGCTCGATCCCCGGTGAGGCCGTGATGGGGGTGATCGGCCCGCAATTTGTGGCGGGCACCGCCGCGCTCGCGTTCCTGCTGACGGCCGAGGTGCTGGCATCGGGGGCAGCGGTATCCGAAAGCGCGCTCGTCTATGTCGCGCGGCACCGCAACCTGATGATATCGGCGGCGATGCTCGCCTTCCAGATCATCCTCAGCTTCGCGCTGATCTTTGCGATGCGCGAAGCCGGCTGGCCAGAGAATTTCCAGGCAGCCGGACCGGCGATAGCGCTCGCGGCGTCACTCGCACTGACATCGGTGCTGAAAACTCGGCTCCTCTCGCATCTGCTTGAAGCGCCCGTGTCGGGCTGGCGCTGGCCGCTCGTTTGGGCGGCGCTGGTGGCAGTGCTGGTCGGCACGATCTTCACCTCGCTGCCGCATGAATATGAATGGGCCGAGCTTGTCTTCGGTCTGCCCGCGATCGCCGCGAGCTATCTGTTCGTGCTGTGGAAATTCGCTTTCGGCCCAGAGGACCGCGCGCTGTTCCAGCGGATGCCCAAGGCGGGCTGACCGCTGACCGATTATTCGATCAATGTCGGAAGTGCCGCATGCCGGTGAAAACCATCGCGAGCCCCGCTTCGTTCGCCGCGGCGATCACCTCGGCATCGCGGATCGATCCGCCGGGCTGGATCACCGCCGTCGCGCCCGCCTCCACTGCGGCCAAAAGCCCATCGGCGAAGGGGAAGAACGCATCCGATGCCACCGCCGAGCCGATCGTGCGCGGTTGCGCCCAGCCCGCTTTCTCGGCTGCGTCGCGTGCCTTCCATGCGGCGATCCGCGCCGATTCGAGGCGGTTCATCTGCCCCGCGCCGATCCCGGCAATCGCGCCGTCCTTGGCATAGACAATCGCGTTCGATTTGACGTGCTTGGCGACCGTCCAGGCGAACAGGCAATCAGCAAGCTCCTCGGGCGTCGGCTGACGATCGGTAACGACGCGCAGATCATCCGCTGACACCCGGCCATTGTCGCGCGACTGGACCAGCCAGCCGCCGGTGATCGACTTCGCCATCAGCCCGCCACGCGCCGGGTTGGGCAGATCGCCCGTCAGCAGCAGCCGCAGATTCTTCTTGGCGGCGAAAATCGCAATCGCAGCGTCATCGGCATCGGGAGCGATCACGACTTCGGTGAAGATGCCGGTGATCGCTCGCGCGGTCGCTTCGTCAAGCGGGCGATTGACCGCGATGATCCCGCCAAAGGCCGATACCGTGTCGCACGCAAACGCCGCCGCATAGGCATCGCCCAGCGTTTCGGCGGTTGCGACTCCGCAGGGGTTGGCGTGCTTCACGATCACGCAGGTCGGCGCGGCATCGCGGAATTCGCTGACAAGCTCCAGCGCCGCATCGGCATCGTTATAGTTGTTGTAGCTCAATTCCTTGCCCTGCACCTGCCGCGCCTGGCCGATGCCCCGCGCCGCCGGGCCGGTGGCGGCATAGAAAGCCGCCGCCTGATGCGGGTTTTCGCCATAACGGAGCGCAGCCCCCCGTTTTAGCGTGATCGGCAATGTTTCGGGGAATTGCTCGCCCTGATCGGCAAAACCGAACCAGCTCACGATCATGCCGTCATAGGCCGCCGTCGCGGCAAAGGCGCGCGCGGCGAGGCGCCGGCGCAGATCGAGGGTGGTCGCCCCCCCGGCTGCGTCCATTTCTGCAATCAGCGCCGGATAATCCGTCGGATCGGTGACGATCGCGACGAATTCATGGTTCTTCGCGGCCGAACGAACCATCGATGGGCCGCCGATGTCGATATTCTCAATGATCTCCGGCCGGGCAGCGCCTTTCGCTACGGTCGCCTCGAACGGATAGAGGTTCACCACCACCAGATCGATCGCGCCAATCCCGTGCTCGACCATCGAGGCGACATGCGCTGGATCGTCACGCACCGCGAGCAAGCCGCCATGCACCACCGGGTGGAGCGTCTTGACGCGACCATCCATCATTTCGGGAAAGCCGGTCAGATCGCTGATATCGCGCACAGCAAGCCCGGCATCGCGCAGCGCCTTGGCGGTGCCACCGGTCGACACCAGTTCGACCCCGTGCCGGGCGAGTGCCTGCCCCAGATCGACGATTCCGGTCTTGTCGGAAACGGAGAGGAGTGCGCGGGAAATGCGAATGGAGGTCATGACGAAAGGCCTTTCGAGAACGGCCTCCCCCTGCCTGCTCAACTCGCGCGCTTCAAGGCCCAGCTGACATTGGCGCCACCGGCCGGCGCTTCAGCGGTGACGACCAGCTGTTGCGTCGCCTGGGGCCGCCCCTCGCCATCGACCCACAGGCTGTCCTCCACCGCAAGAGTGCCGCCGCGACAGCGAAACTGCCACAGCGCCGCACCCGGCAGCCGCAGCAACGCAGCTTGACCATCGGCGGTTGGCGACACCTCCACGCCGACGCCCAGGTGAAAGCGGACCGCAAAGGGCGTCATCCCCGATTTGCGCTTGCGCCCGACCGGCAGCAACATGTCTTCCCCGCGCAGATCCCGCCCATCGGCCGACAGGATCAACTGGCGTCGATGCACAAAGCCGAATCGCCGGGCATAACCATCATGGCTCGCCTCGATCCGGCTCGACGTATCGTTTTCCTGGCGGCTCAGCTCGACCTCGCCCACGCCGCGCCCCAGCGTGCCGTCGCTATGGATCGCGGTGCTGTTGCTGTCACCAACCACCAAAGTCGAATGGGCCGCCGTCGTTCGCAGACCTTCGGCAAGTGCGACAGGCACCTGCGCTGAAATGGTCCGCGCGCCGCCGCAATTGACGATCAACCGGTTGGGCCCATCGGAAAATTCGAACGCCAAGGTCGATCCGCACCCCGCCTCCACCAGCCGCGCGACGGGCGGGGGGGCGGCATCGATAATCGCCACGCTCTGCCCGCCGGATAGCCGCTGATAGCCCCAGTCACGGGCCTGGCGCAGCGGTCGCGTGCGCACCCCGGTTGCAGCGATCACCTGCTCCACCGTGGCGCCGGGCACCGGGCCACCGCCCTGCCAACTCGATAGACCTTTGTCGGCGTGGGATACGCCGAGCAGCGCAGGCACCATGGCTTCAATCGTCGCGCCGATCCGCGTCGGCGGCTCAAGTCGCCGCGCGGCATAGGTTTCACGCAGGGCGGTGAGCAACATGATGATATCGAGCTGCGCGGTCGGCGATCGAGCGACCGACCCGCCATCGCCGAACACCGACGCATCAAGCGCGCGCATCAACCCGGCTTCGCCCATCTTCCGCCGGACATCGCCAGCCGGGATGATCAGTCCCGCCACGATCACCCCGCACCACGCGGCAACGCGTGGTGCGCCCGGTGGGACCTTGTCGGCGCAGCGATCAAGGTGCCGCGCACCGCGTGCAAGCGTGTTGAGCACGAGTGACCTGTAGACCAGATCAGTCGATGACAGGATGAGTGGGGCGTGCGCGGTCCATGCCATAATCCGCCGACCCCAATGATCGGGGCGCCAGGCGGGTTCGGCAACGGTTTCGGCATTCGCCGCCAGCCAGGCACGCATCAGCTGTTCGGCAATCGGCGCGGCCTGCGCGCGCGTTGCCACGCTCGACAGGTCACGCAACCACGCCGCGCTCTGGATGTAATCGGCAAAGCGCTTCGAGAAATCATGCTTGGCGAGGTTTAGAGCCGCAATGTCGCGCGTTTCACCCGCTACATTGACCACGCCTTCGAGCAGCGCCGCACCACGCTTCAGATCACCCAGAAAAGGATCATCGGGCACCGCGATCAGCTTCAACGGATGGCGGCCCTTCAGCCGCAGCCCGTGGATCGGCGTGCGCCAGGTCAGCCGGTGGAGGCGCTCGGCAAGCTGCTGGGTGAGCGACAGCCCTTTGTCGCCTCCCAGCCGAACCAGCCGCTTGCCCTCTTCGATGCCGTCGGCGCCGGTATCGCGATCATCAACCTCGGTCACACGCCCCTGAGCGCTGCGATATTAGCCGCATAGCAGTCCGCCCCGCCCCGGAACGCCGCCGTCCCTGCCACCAGCGCATCGGCCCCGGCATCGACGCAAGCGCGGGCGATTGCCGCGTCGACGCCGCCATCGACCTCCAGGTCGATCGGCTTACCCATTTTGTCGATCATCTTGCGGATCGCCTCGATCTTGCGGAGTTGGGAGGTGATGAAGCTTTGCCCGCCGAAACCGGGGTTCACGCTCATCACCAGCACCAGATCGACTTCCTCAAGCACATAATCGAGCATCTTGGCCGGGGTTGCCGGGTTGAGCACCACGCCTGCCCGCTTGCCGAGCGCCTTGATCCGCTGCAGCGTGCGGTGGAGATGCGGCCCAGCTTCCGGATGGACGGTGATCGTATCGGCACCGGCTTCTGCAAAGGCGTCGAGATAGGCATCGACCGGCGAGATCATCAGATGCACGTCGAACGGCTTGGCGGTGTGCGGGCGCAGCGCCTTGATGACCGCTGGGCCGATGGTGATGTTGGGCACGAAATGCCCGTCCATCACATCGACATGGATCCAGTCTGCCCCGGCGGCGTCGATCGCGCGGATTTCCTCCCCAAGACGGGCAAAATCGGCGGAGAGGATGGATGGCGCGATACGGACAGGGTTCGACATGCCGGGCATGTAGCAGAGTGCGCCGCGCCCGCAAGATTGGCCTTTAAGCTTGGCGGGTCATCCGAACGATGAAGAAGCCGTCACATCCGCCTTGGTCGCTTCCCGGTACCGCCAGCGTACCGGGCAGCGTGCGCAGCCAGCCGCGGGGGGTAGGGGCGATCCCCTCTGGCAATTCATCGGGTCGCACAGGATCGATCGCGTAATCGGGTCGTGCTGCCAAAAACGTATCAAGCTGGACCTCGCCCTCCGCCGGTTCGAGCGAGCAGGTGGCATAGACCAATGTCCCGCCCGGCCGAACCCAATCCGCCGCGCGCGCCAGCAGCTGCGTCTGCAGCGCCGCCATTTCGGCGATCTGCGAAGGCAGCACGCGGTGGAGCACATCAGGGTGGCGACGGAAAATGCCCGTCGCGCTGCACGGCGCATCGAGCAGCACGACATCGGCCGGGGCCTGGGGACGCCATTTCAGCGCATCGGCGGTGACGATATTGGCCTGCAGCTGGGTGCGTTCCAGATTGTCGCGAAGTCGCGCGAGACGACTTTCGTTATTGTCGATCGCCGTCACCTTCCACCCGGCAGCGGCAAGCTGGAGCGTCTTGCCGCCGGGGGCGGCGCAGACATCAATCGCCGAACCGGTACCAGCACCAATCAACCGCGCGGCGAGGGAGGCAGCGATATCCTGCACCCACCAGCTGCCCTCGCCAAAGCCCTCCATATCGGGGATCGCGGCATGATCGGCGAGGCGGAGATGGCCGGGCATCAGGCTGACGCCGTTCAGCCGCGCGGCCAGATCGGCGGTCTGGGCGGGATCGGCAAGCGTCAGGTCCAGCGCGGGCGGCAGCGCCAACCCGCGTTCGGCGGCGGCGACCACATCGTCACCCCAAACCTTTTGCCAGCGCAAAGCGACAGGCATCGGCAGCGAGGGATGTTCCGGCAGCGCAGCATTGCCGCGCATCAGTGTGCCGAATACGCCGTGGACCAGCTTGCGCGGGCCGCCATCGACCAGCGGCAGTACCGTCGAAATCGCGGCATGCGGCGGCGTGCCGAGCGCAAGCGCCTGGACCAGCGCGATCCTCAGCGCCATCCGCGCCTTGGCATCATCGGGCAGCGCGCGCTGGGTGGCCGAATCTATCAGCGCGTCGAGATCGCCCATCCGCCGTAATGTCTCAGCAGCAATGGCGTGAACAAGCGCGCGATCATCGGGACGCGAAATCTCGCGCGAGGCCGGCCCCAATGCCTGTTCGAGCGGCTGACCGCGCCGCATCACCGCATCGAGCACCCGCAGCGCCGCGCGGCGAACGGGCACGCCGGGCGCGTCTTCAGGGGGTTTTGCGGCAGATTGGGGGGGACGCACTTGCAACGGCTCCTGACACGCCCGATTTTGGGGGCAACAAAGATTGGAGACCCGCCATGGGCCAGCGCCCGCCCCATGTGAAGCCGCCCGAGCATCTTTCCAAAAGCCCGCCCGTGCCCGCGCCCGAACCGGTCGTGGCGGAAACCGCACAGGATGACCCGCTGGGGCTGAACCCGGTGCGTTATGGCGACTGGGAGCTGAAGGGTATCGCGATCGATTTTTGAGGGCATTCGCCCCTAGTGTCCCTAGAACCGTTCGTATCGAGCCCTTCGACTGCCTGCGAAGGCAGGCGCTCAGGATAAACTTCGGCCCATCGGGCCGAAGTCGAGACACCCTGCGCAGCGTTTGTGGCCCGTCCCTCGACATCGCTCGGGACAAACGGATAAATGTAAACACATGAACCGCTAAGCCGCTAAGCCACATCCTCCACCCGAAGCGGCCGAGCGAGCAATGCCTCGACCACTCCACCCACCGGCGCGCCCTCCAGCAACGCACAGACCGCATCGACCACCGGCATCTCCACGCTCACCGCGCGCGCTGCTTCGCGTAGCACTGGCGCGGTGAAGGCACCTTCGGCCACGCTCAACTTGCCCGCAAGCAGTCCTGCCGCCGCCTGACCCTGTCCGAGCCCTACCCCCAGCGCGAAGTTGCGCGAGTTGACCGACGAGCAGGTCAGCACCAGATCGCCAAGTCCCGACAAGCCGGTGAGCGTTTCCGCCCGCCCGCCGCGAGCCAGGCCGAAGCGCGTCATCTCGGCAAAACCGCGCGCGATGAGCGCGGCGCGGGCATTGAGGCCAAGCCCTGCCCCCTCCACCACGCCGCAGGCAATCGCGAGTACGTTCTTCACCGCGCCGCCAATCTCCGCGCCGATCACGTCGTTCGACAAATAAGGGCGAAACGACGGCCCGGCGAGCCGATCAACCAGCTGCGCGCCCAGATTGGCATCGGCACAGGCGAGCGTCACTGCCGTCGGCAATCCCGCTGCGACTTCATGCGCAAAGGTGGGGCCGGATAGGACTGCGATCGGCGCATCAGGGTGCACCTGCGCAGCGACTTCGCCCACCAGCAGCTGCGTGCCCGCCTCAATCCCCTTGGCGCAGAGCACCAGAGGCGTGTTGCCGACCGGCGCCTCAACAAGAACGGCTCGCACGTGCTGCGCGGGCACCACAACCAGCAGGGCATCGCATCCGGCCAGCGCGGCAAGATCGTCCGTTGCCATGACGTCATGACTGAGCGCTACCCCCTTCAGAAACAAGGGGTTCTCGTGCGATGCGTTGATTGACGCTACCACTTCAGACTCACGCGCCCATAGGAGCACCGGATCGCCCCCCTGCGCCGCAACTTGCGCCAGCGCGGTGCCCCAGGCGCCGCCACCGATCACGCCAATCCTCACGCCTTCACCCCCGCCCCGCGCACCGCCTCTGCCAGCGGATCGAGCGGCCAGCGGGGGCGCGCCGCGACGTCGAGCGGATCGGTGAGGCCAGCGGCGAAGCGCTCCGCCCCCGCCCAGCCAATCATCGCCGCATTATCGGTGCACAGCCAGAGCGGCGGTGCGATAAGGCGAAGGTCATGGGCCGATGCCGTCGAAAGAAGCCCGATGCGGACCGCCTGGTTGGCCGCGACCCCGCCGGCGACGACAAGGGCGCTGACCCCCGAAAGAACGCCGAGTTGGCGCGCCGTGCGATCAACCAGGCAGTCGACTACCGCCTGTTGAAACGATGCGGCGATATCCTCGATCCGGTACTTGCCCGTCTCATGCGCGCGCACGACCGCGCTTTTGAGCCCGGCGAACGAGAAATGCGGCTCGGCACTGCCCAGCAGCGGCCGTGGCAGCGGCACGGCCGAGGCATCGCCCAAAGCCGCCGCGCGCTCGACAGCCGGACCGCCGGGAAAGCCAAGCCCCAAAATCTTCGCGGTCTTGTCGAAAGCCTCACCCGCAGCGTCGTCGATCGTGGTGGCGAGGCGGCGATAGCGCGCAACGCCCTCGACCAGCAGCAACTGGCAATGCCCGCCCGACACGAGCAGCAACAAATAGGGAAAATCGAGATCGGGATCGCTGAGCCGTGGCGACAGCGCATGGCCTTCCAGATGATTGACCGCGATCAGCGGCTTGCCGGCTGCATGCGCGAGCGCCTTGCCCGTTACCAACCCCACCATGACTCCACCGATCAACCCCGGCCCCGCCGTTGCCGCGATCGCATCGACCTGTGCGAGCGAAACGCCTGCATCGGCCAGCGCTGCCTCAACTAAGGGCACCAGTATCTCGACATGCGCCCGCGCCGCGATTTCCGGCACCACGCCGCCATAGGGCCGGTGCGCTGCCTCCTGCCCCGCCAGCCGGTGCGCCAGGATCTGCCGATCGCTCGTCACAAGCGCGGCGGCGGTTTCATCACAACTGGATTCAATGCCAAGGATCAGCGCCATGGCTTCCCTCTAGCGACAACCGGCGCTAGCACCAATGTCGATGACTCAGCTCCGTTCGAAACTCCGTCTCGGCACGCGCGGATCGCCGCTTGCCCTTACCCAGGCCAATATGGTGCGCGATGCGCTTATCGCCGCGCACGGCCTGTCGCAGGACGATATCGAGATCGTCACAATCAAGACGACCGGCGATCAGGTGCAGGATCGCCCGCTTGCCGAGATTGGCGGCAAGGCGCTGTGGACCAAGGAACTCGACCGGGCGATGCTGGCGGGGGAGATCGACCTCGCCGTGCACTCGATGAAGGATGTCGAGACGATCCGGCCCGAACCAATCGTGATCACCGCGATGCTGCCGCGTGCTGATGTGCGTGACCGAATCATCGGTCCGGCGGGAATCGATGCGCTGCCCCTGGGCGCCGTGATCGGCACGAGTTCGCCACGCCGTTCTGCCCAATTGCGACGGCTGCGCCCTGATCTGTCGATCGTGCTGCTGCGCGGCAATGTCGATACCCGGCTCAACAAGGTGGCATCGGGCGAAATTGACGCGACTCTGCTCGCCGCAGCCGGGCTCGATCGGCTGGGGCGACCGGATGTCGGCACGGGAATCGAGATTGACGTCATGCTGCCAGCGCCGGCTCAAGGCGCTGTCGGCATCGAGACTCGCGCCGCCGATACCGAGACGACGGCTCTGGTCGCGGCCATCGCCGATGCGCCGACCATGGCCTGTGTGCGCGCCGAACGGGCGCTGCTGCTGGCGCTGGGGGCGGATTGCCATTCGCCAATGGCTGCGCTGGCAGTGGTCGATGGGGACGCGTTGTGGCTGCGAGCCGAATTGTTCAACGCCGATGGCAGCGCGCATGTTGCCGGTGAAGCGCGCGGACCCGCAAACGATCTGCGCTTTGCCCGTGAACTGGCGCATGATCTGCTCGCGGCGGCTCCCGAAGGCGTGCGGGCGCTGTTTGCCAAGTGATACCGACGCTGCCGTGAGTGGGGGACCGGGGGACAGCCGGGTTTTTGTGTTGCGACCCGCACCCGGCAACCGGGCGACGCTGGACCGGCTGGCGGCGCTCGGGATTCAGGCTGTTGGCATCCCCTTGTTCGCAACAGTGCCGATAGAGTGGACGGCACCCGATCCGGACAATTTCGATGCATTGATGTTCACCAGTGCCAATGCGGTTCGATTGGCAGGCGACGGATTGGCCCGATTACGGGCGCTCCCGGTGTTAGCGGTGGGCGATGCGACCGCGCAAGCGGCGCGCGAAGCTGGATTTGGCGTCATGGCGACGGGCGATAGCGACGCGCAGGCCCTGCTGCGATCGACACAGCAATCAGGCATTCAACGTGCGCTTCACCTCGGCGGGCGCGAATCGATGGTTTCGCCGGGGGTCGGTTCGGGCGACATCGTGCGCGAATCGATCATTGTTTATGCCAGCGATCCAGCCCCGGTTGCCCCGGATGCCCTTGCCGGGGTGGTCGACGGGGTTGCTTTGCTCCATTCACCCAGGGCCGCACAGCGATTTGCGGCATTGGTCGATGCATCAAACTTTGCTCGAAACCGGATCATCTTGGCCACGCTGAGCCCAGCCATAACCCAAGCGGCAGGCGAAGGCTGGCGGACAATCTGGACAGCACCCGCACCAACAGATTCAGCCCTGACGAAGCTGGTCAGCGAAAGGCATCGCGCCTGATTGACCGGGCGCACCGGCGCGGGGATAAGGGGGCGATGCCCAGCGATGATCCTGAAGCCCCGGCCTCCACGCCCCAGGCCTATGCGCGAGCGCCCAGCTCGCGCGCGCCGCTGATCGGCGCGTTGATCGCCTTTGTGCTCGGCATTGCCGTTACCGCCTTGTTCGTCACCCAATATCGCCAATGGCTCCCCCGGGGTGTACAGGGGATGTTCGAGGCAACACCTGCCCCAACTGCGGCAACCACCGAAGATCCTGGAACGGGGTTCATGCCACCGCCGGAAGCCGGGTCGGCGGCTCGATTGCTCGACAGCGAAGCCCTGAATGCCCGGCAGGCGGCGATTGCCGCTCAACTGGCCACGCTTGAGGCCCGCGCTGAGACGATCGATCGCGATTCGCACGCCGCCGCCAATAATGCTGCTCGCGCCGAGGCACTGCTGATCGCCTTTTCAGCCCGTAGGGCGATTGATCGGGGCCTTGCACTGGGCAGTATCGAGCCACAGCTTCAGATGCGTTTCGGGGTCAGCCAGCCGCGCGCGGTCGGCGCGATCGTCCAGGCATCGCGCACCCCGGTAACCTTGGAGGATCTGCGGCTGGCGCTTGATGCCAGCGCGCCCGAACTCACCACCGGCGTCGCAACCACCGGTTGGTGGCCCAGCCTGCGCCGGGAGATATCGAGCCTGGTGGTGATCCGGCATGAAGGGACACCCTCGCCCCGGGCGGCCGATCGGCTGGCGCGCGTTCGGCGGTTGCTAGATGCCGGGCAGGTTGAGGCTGCGCTGGTTGAGGTCGCCCGGCTGCCGGGCGCGCCCAAGGCGTCCTCCTGGATCGCGGCGGCCCGGCGTTTTGTTGCTGCCCATCAAGCGTTGGACACAATCGAGACGGCAGCGATCCTGGGTCAGGGTCTTGAAGCGCCTGCGTCGCCAACAGCGGCAGTCGGTTCGTCGACCCCGGTGACCGAAACAACTGCTACGGCAGCGCTGACCGAGTAATCGGCGCACGGCATCGCACAGGATCGCCCTTGATCAGGCGATATGGCGGCATGCACGGGTCGATAGGTGACTGATCAATAAATGAAGGTGGCCGAAATCAGCGCACGTGGATTGGGCCGCCGATCGGCACCCCCCAGCGCGCGTCGGGCATAGGCGCCCTGGAAATCAACCGATCCATAACGGTGCGATAGGCGAAGGCCACCGCCCGCGGATTGGATATCCTGCGATACGCTCGGCACCGTTGCGGTCCGCAGACTCGTCGTGCGGGCTGCGTCGACAAAGCCGTAAATCTGGGCGTTGCGGACGATCGTGTTGCTGATCGGGATATCGTACCGCAACTCCGCGATACCGCCATAACCGCGATCACCGGTAATCGCCGCCGGATCGAAACCCCGCCCAACCCCGGAGCCGCCAAAAGAAATGAGCTCGCCCGATAGCAGCTTCGAATTGGTATATTGCCCCTGGAAGGACAATTGTGCGCTGAATTGTCCCACCAGCGACTGGGTGCGCTGGACCGAATAGACCAACCGCGTGAAACTGGGGTCGAAATTCAACGTCGACGGCGCCGGCGACGTCCTGCTCAAAGCCCCCAAAACAGGGAGCCCTTGCAAAACGCTGGCGTTGATCGTTGTGGATCCGTTGAGGAAGCCATTTTCCTGCGCTGACAAACCGATGTCCAGCACGGTGGTGCGGTCCCGAATCAGGGGAACGCCCAGAACGTCGGTATCGGATCGGTTCACCGACATGCCCACTTCCCCGAACAGCGAAAAAGCGCGGCTGCGGATAAAGGGATAACGCGCGCGCGCGCTGATCGTGATCAGGTTATTGACAATACCCAGCGCTCGAACGGATCCGCTGGGACGGGCCTTTGCCGCCAGCACCCCGACACTGGCGAGCAGGCCCTGGTTGCCGATGCCCAGCAGATACCGCCCGCTAACCGATTGAACTGATGCAAGATTGCGCCCGCCTGCATTGATGCCAATGTTCAGCGATCCGGGCAGGTCGAGCGGCCGATTGAACGTTGCATTAAGCCCATATGACCATGGGCCCAGAATTCGTGACGCGCCGTTGTTGATCGATGCGACATAGGTATCGGGCCGTTCCTCAAGTGTGACGATCAGACTCGATCCGCCCAAGGTCGCGCCCTGACGAAGCACGCTGGTGCCGCCAATACCGGGCATATCGTTCAGGATGAGCAGTCGGCGTTCGAGTGACGGCAGATCGATCGGCTTGTGCTGCAGCAACGGTTCCAGTGCTTCGCGCACTGCGCGCTGAGTGCCTGCATCCAGCCCCTCAACGGTGATATCCTCGATAAAGCCTTCGATCACGGTGACCTTGACGAGCCCGTTGCTGATCGGTTGTGGCGGAATGAAAACGCGGGTGAGGAAATAGCCCTTTTCGCGGTATAGCTCTTCCAGCTTGGTCGCGGCTTCGCGAACGGCGCCCAGGCCAACGCGCTTGCCTTTGATATCGGCAAAAAAGCCGTTGACCACATCAGGCGGAAACGCCGTTGCGCCTTCCACTGCTACGTCGCGCAGTACGAACTGAACCGCCTCGATCGATTTGGGCACGGCAGATTTGTCGGTTGACTGGATGCGCAGCTCGAATTTTGGCGTGCGCACCGGCGGCAGCGTGAGACGTTCGCGCGAAATTTCGGCAGCGCTGGGCTGCACCACCTGAGGTGGTGGCGGCGGCACTTGGGCATAGGCCGTGCCCATGGTCGACAACATCGTGCCGGTGACCCCCATCGTCCCCAGCCCAACAGAGCGAAGCACATGCAGCCCGGATCGGTCGATCGTGGAGGTGACAATCACTTTACTTATCCTCGAGCACGATCAACGTCGATGTGGCCCCGGCCGCAATTCGCCGGACGTGGTATGCAATAATCGCATCGCCGGGGTATTTGTCAGCCAACGCCTTGAAAGCATCGATCCCCTGGGGGTTTTCCGCCTTCAAAAGATCATAGGCCGCCATATAATCCGCCGTCACATTGGTCGCCGCATCGGCTTCCGATACTGGCGAGAACAGCCCGACCGGTTTGGTCTTGCCCTTCAGAACGACATCGCCGATCGGCCGGAACTTCAAGTTCGGGCAGGCCGCAACGGTTTCTTCCGTCACACAGATGCGCGTGCCGAAATATTTATTCACGCCCTCGGTGCGTGCCGCCGTGTTGACGGTATCGCCAAGTGCCGTGAAATCCATCCGCGTTGCCGAACCGAAATTGCCAACCGTGGCGATGCCAGTGTGGATGCCGATCCGCGTCACACCGATCGGTATCCCGGCCGCGTTCTGCGCTTTTTTGAATGCCTCGGCATAGACATCGAGTTCAAGCGCGCATTTCACCGCGCGTTCGGCGTGATCGGGTTGAGGAATTGGCGCGTTGAAGATCGCCATGATCGCATCGCCGATGAACTTGTCGATCGTGCCCTGATATTTCAGGATGATCGCGCAGGCACCATCGAGATAAGCGTTGAGCACTTCTGACAGTTTTTCCGAGGTCAACCCTTCGGACAGCGTCGTGAAGCTGGCAATGTCAGTGAAGATGAAGGTCACTTCGCGACGATCACCCTTGATGCTCAGCGCGCTCGGATCATCGACCAGCTGGTCAACCACCGCCGGCGACACGTAGCGAGAGAAAGCACCCTGAATGAACTGACGTTGTTTGCGTTCGGCACGGCCAATAATAACGTCCATCAGCCAGAGCGCGAGGAGCATCGCAATCGTGGGCGCGAGCAATGGCACCAGCGGCACACCGCGGCTGTAACCAAGCATTGCAAATGCCCAATAGATCACGATGAAAATGCCACCCATCGTGAAACTGAAGGCCGCACCGCGCTTCAGAAGGCCTAAGCCAACCCCGATCAGCGCAAACATTACGGTGATCGTGACGTCACCATAGATATTGAGACGGTTGAGCGACCGGTGTTCGAGATATTGCGATATGCCATGGGCCATGATCATGATCCCGGGCATCATCGCGTCATCGCCATCATCAATAACGGCGAGCGGCGTGCGGTGGCGATCGGTGATGGATAACACTGCCCCAACGAGCACGATTTTGCCCTTGAACCATTCGTCGGGCAGAAATGCGACCGTGTGTGACGGATAAAGTGGGAAGGCCGGCGTTTCAGCATCGGGATGCGGGCGCCAGGCGATATCGGGCTCTGCCTTCGGGGTGTCGACGCCAACCAGCTTCGCTGCCTTTCGTGCAAAGCCCAGTGGCATCCCTGGATCGGTTTCGCCAGCAAAAATCCAGCGCACCGTGCCGTCATTGGGGTCTGTCGACATATTGGCGCCCGCACGCAGGCGTTCGGGCACGAAGTCATTCAAATAGGCGAGCTGATCCTCATTCACGACGTTCTTTGAATTCGAATAGCTGATGAACAGCGGCGTCTTGATCTCGCGGATCGTTTTCTTGAGCAATTCATCCTTGGCGGGCTCGGTCGGCTGATCGAGCAGCACGTCGACACCGATCGCGCGGGCGCCTTTTGCTTCAAGGGTTTTGATGAGATTGGCCAGAAACTCGCGGTCCACCGGCGAACGATAGGCAAACTGGGTCACCGTCTCTTCGGTCAGCCCGGCAATGACGATGTCTTTCGATTGCGGCATCGGTGCAGAAAGCGCACCAACGCGGATATCACGGCCGATGTTTTCCAGACCCGACAAAAATGTCAGATACTGGACCGCGACCGTGGCAATTATCGCCGACAGGACGGCAGCAAAAGCTGCCGTCCTGTAGTCCTTCAGTTTCTTTGCATTCATTTTGAGACGGCTTGATTCTGTCCAACGGTCTTCAGCAGCGCATCAGCCTGCTGCGTGCAGCCCTTTTCGAGCATCCATGACGCCAGGATCAGATCATTTTCCAGATCCGACGGCACGATGTTGATGCTGACCGGAAACTCCTGGTCTTCAACCCGCATCACAAAGATCGTCTGCGTATCGAATGCTGCCAGTTCAGGCACCGCCATCATCGATTCACCAGCATTCCATTCGAAATCGGCAACCCATGAACGGTCGACCGGGAGAACGGTGAACTTCTGTGACTGCTTGGCGTCCGGACGCCACCAGATCGGCTTGCCGCCTGCCTTCAGGCAGCGCTCACCGGCACGCGAGATGTCAATCAGCCAAGGATCGGGAAGTGCCGCGGCGTCAGTGGCGCCGCGGACTACACCGACCGAGCTGGTGCGGGCATTGCGGGTGTTGATCAGTGCGGCGAGCGCACGGCCGGGATCGGACGCGACTGGCGTTTTACCGAGCGGCAATCCGGAGAATTTGCCGCGCAGCGTGATCGACTTACCGTCGGGACCGATAACGGTAACCCGCTCGCCTTCCTTCAGCGTGATCGGCGTATTGCTGTCGATCTTCTGTCCGGCCTTTAGACCCGGCGCGCGTGAATCAATCACGATCAGGGTCGATGCACTTGCGGCAGCAGAACACAGGCCAAGCGCCAGTGCTAATGTGATCTTGGAAATCTGAGCGATTGCCATCTTTACCTCCTTGCGATTTGCGGCGCGTTCATCGGTGGTAACCCCATGCCATCACCGATCACGACAAATGCGGCCCAAAAGAACGGGTGGGCCGTTGCACCCTTAGCGGACAAGCTGTTCTGGGCCCGCCGCAGTGACTCTCCTACGCTACCACCGTTACTCTCACGTAATGACGTAAACAATGCCGACATCAACTCTGCTGTCGCCGCAGATGGCACCTGCCAGTGCGTGACGAGCATATTACGCGCGCCGGCGTGGAAAAACGCCTCCGCAAGTCCCGATAAAGCATCTCCGCCGCCAAAGCGACCATCACTTGCAGCCGTATTGCACGCAGAAAGGACAACAAGGTCAGCATTGAGCCGTAAGCTCGCGATTTCACTGGATTCTAATAATCCGTCGCGTGCCGTATCTATTTGTTGAGCACCGGGCGGGGGTGACAGGACCAGCCCAGGTTCAGCCTGACAGCGCAATTCGCCGGGCAGCAGGCCGTGGGTAGCGAAATAGAGAACCCGGTAATCATCAAGCGACTGCTTGCGCAGATTTTCTTCAGTCGCGTTGCCGCTCAAGAACAAACTACCGGTTGGTGCGCCAAGCGAGGTCGCCACAACATTCAGTTCACGCGCGGTATCCGGCAAGGGGGCCAGTGCGCGCAACAGGCCGGCCGGCATGGCACCGCCCTGACGACAATTGTTCGCCAACGCGGCAAAGGGGGATGCCTCCCCTGCTTTCGGGGTATGGCCAACGAGTGCGGGATCGCCAAAAGCCAACAGCGCCTGGCGTGGTGCCGGTCGATCCTTGCTGCCGCGCAGGGCCGTGAAGGCCCGGAGCGAAGGCGTGTAGGAAATCGTCTTGGTCCGCACCAGCCAATCGGCCTTTTCATAGCTGGTGCCGCCCGGTGGCGTCGCGACCAGCAAGCTGAACGGCAAGTTGCTGAGCGGTCCCGAGGGCACGACAATCAACTGATCGACCTTCGCCAACTCTTCCTTCAATCCACCAAGCAGCAGATCATGAAGCTGATTGGCCTCATCAAGATTGAACTCGTTGATGGCACCGCCCTGGATTTCGAGCGCTCGCCGGATCGAGGTGACTGCCGCACGCAGCTCGGCTGCCCCTTCGGACACACGAGCGATAAATGCCCCTTCGCGCGTCACCAGCTGAGCAAAAGAACGGTCGCGCCCGATCAGGAAGGACAGGATGCCTTCGCCTTGGCGCAATGAACCTCGCAACTGATCAAGGTTGACCGGTGGCGGCGTCGCCAGACTGTCATAGGCTGGGTATTTGGTCGCCAGAGTCGAACGGATATTGATGATCGCGGCCAGATCATTGGCGATCTGCGCCTTTAGCGCCGCTTCAGCCTCGCCGCTGCGCTCCCCGTCCGACAACGATTGTTGATAGGAAAGCTTCACCCGCGCAAAATCAGCATCGCGCTGGAGATCCTGCATTTGGCCGATCAGCTTGCCAATCTCGGGATCGTTGGTCGAAAGCCGGGTCGCAGCCGCGGCGATCGTCTTGTCGACAAGCGGCGATTGTACGAGCTGAAACGCGTCAAATGCCTCGGCATACAGACCACGTTTCTGCACCGGATCAGTCAGCGTTTCGCCCGTATCAACGATAGCCGCTGCGAACGGTACGAGCATTTCGGCATTGAAGACACCGCTCGTCGACGGCAGCGATCGGGCAAGCTTGAAGATTTCACGATAGGTGATGATCGCAGACGTGCTGACGCTTTCAGCCTGATACCCGCGGGCCAGCGCCACCAGGGCGCGAATCGTCGGCGCACCATCGCCAAAAATCTGGCGGCGCAGCTTGATACCGGCGTTATAATATGTTTCCGCCGCCGATAGGCGCCCCTGGCCGATGCTGATCTCTCCCAACACGATCAGGGAATCAGCCTTCCACCACCGCGGCAGCCGATCCGATTTATTGAGAATCTGCAGTGCTTCACTCGCTGCGGCATAGGCCTGGATCAAATTGTCTGACCGCAATTCCACCAGCGCCTGAAGGTTGAGCGCATTGGCAAGCTCGCCTTGCTCGATACTGACCTCAGCTTCGCGGCCTTGCGCCATTGCACCGGGCGAACCGCCGGCCTGTTCCTGCCGTTCTTCGGAAAGCTTGCGCCACGCTTCGGCGGCATCGCGCGACAAGGGCAAGGCTTGTTTGTAATCGCCCGAATTGGCAGAGTTTACTGCCAAATAGGTCGCAAGCCGCGCACGCTTGATCGGATCAGTCGATGATTGCAGCAGCGGTGCCGCGCGCCGGAACAACGCTGTTGCTTCCTCAGCCCGCCCCTGATTGCTGACGTTCAACGCGAGATCAAGCAAGGTCATCGCGATAATCTGATCGCTCGCCTTCAACGTATCGGTTTCAAGCTCGAGTGCTTCGCGAAACGCCGTTTCAGCATCACCAAATCGACCAATGCCGTTGGCCGTGCGGCCCGCGCGGATAAGCTGGGTCAAGCGCGCTCGGTCATCGGCGCGGGTCAGCGCGATCTTGCGGCCCCAGATCTGGGTGATCAATGCTTGCTGATCTGCCCCAGCATCATTCGCCCTTGGCGATTGCAGGATGGTCAACAGCGCTGGCAGTGCCGATGGCGTGCCGTCGGCAACAGTGAAGTTATTGGCATTGACAGCCACCAGCACCAGCTGGGGCCAATCCCCGTCACGCAGAACGCAAGGGATGGCCAACAGCGCCTTGCCGCCCGATGCCGCGCCTTCAATCCAGGTCGATGCCTTGCAGCTCATGCGGCGCAGGAGCGTGGTGTATGGAATGCTTTGCAACAACCGCTTGACGATCACGTCGCGGCTCGCTGCATCGTCACCCGGCACCGTCAGCCCGGAAGCCTGAGTCTGGAAGATCGACCCCTCGCTATTCTGCCCGCAAGTCAGCGATCGTGGAGCGGCCAATCCGGGCTCGCCCGCGACACCCTTGATGACCTTGGTCACGCAAGGCTCGCCATTGAGCGTCTTGCCAACGGGCGTTGAAATTTCGGCGACGGGGCCCGCAGCCGCTGCCGGTTGCGGAAGCAGGAGCGCCATGGCCAGCAGCAGCGGGGTGAAGGGCTTCAAGCGTGCCATTATATAATGTTACCCGATCCTGAGAAACCATCATCCAGACCGGGAACATCCTCGGTCCGAGGCGGCAGACGCCGCTGCGACGTCAACAATCCACCGGCAATCGGCGTCGAGACGACCGATTGGGCCATCGCACCCGGCGGCGGTGCGTCGCTTGACGGCGTATCGACCGATGCAAGTACCGGATCGCTCGCATCCGCGCCATCCTTTGGCGTCGGCGGCTTTTCGGTTGGCACGGGTGATGGCGGTGATGCATCGACCGGCGGCGGCGGCGGTGCCCCGCCCGAACCGGAGGGCGCTGGCGCTGGCGCAGGGGCCGGCGCTGGTGCTGGAGCCGGTGCGGGTGGCGGGGGCGGGGGCACTGGCGCTGCTACAGGCGCAGGGGCCGGTGCGGGAGCTGGAGCCGGCGCAGGCGCCGGCGGTGGAACATTCACGGTCGCCACGATGGCGGTAACCTGAGTCACCGCAGCCTGCGCCGTCAACACCCCGATGGGCCCAGCAACCGGTCCGATCGGCAGCCTGTAGTTACTCAACAGCGTTCCAGCGATCGGCTCGAAATTGGGCAGGGCGAGAATGGCCGTTACCGTCAAGTTCATCCCGGCCATGGCAGACGCATACTCAGCCATCGTCTGGTTGATCCGGGCACCTTGGCCCGTCACAAAGCCCGACAGGCTGAAGTTTTCCGGCCCAACGGTGGCCGTGGTGGTGCCATTGGCGACGCGTGTTACCGTACCGATCAGCTGAACGGTGATCGTGCGAGGATCGATCTGGCCGATCGCGCCGCTGACGCTGCCATTGGTATTGACGATGTAGTTGGCAGCATCGGCACCAACCGTCGTCAACCCATTGACGGTAACGATCTTGCCCGTCCCGACATTTGCATTGTCGTAGATGCCGGTCGTTGCCGGGTTGATGGCAACGCTGTCGCCAGCAATCAGACCACTCAACAGATAATTGTTCGCAGCGAGCGTGGCGGTGGTGGTGCCATCGTAGATTTTGGTCGCCGTTCCCGTCAGCGAAACCGTCAACGCCTTGCGATCAATCTGTCCAACCGCAGCATTGGCGCTGGTGTTCACAATATAGTTGCCCGCATCGGCCCCGGAGATCACGATGCCATTCACCGTGACGGTCTTCCCGCTGCCGGCATTGCGATTGTCGTAAAGGCCAGCGACCGGATTGTTGAGCACGACTGTGTCACCGCTGACGACACCTGCCAGACCATAATTGTTCGCAGCGAGCGTCGCAGCGTTGTTACCGTCATAGGTCTTGACCACGCTGCCGGTGATCGATGCGATCAGTGCCTTGGGATCGATCTGCCCAATAGCGGCAGCCGCGCTGACATTGATCGTATAATTGGCTGCATCCGCTCCCGAAATGGCGAGTCCATTGACCGTTACGATCTTGCCCGTGCCGACATTGCGGTTGTCATACACGCCTGTCGTCGGATTGTTCAGCACCACATCATCAGTGGTAATGACACCGTCAACGGGGCCGCTGACGATACCGTTGACCACATAATTACCCGCGGTCAGAGTCGCCGTGGTCGTACCATCATAGATTTTGGTGACGCCACCAACCAAGGTCGCCGTCAACGCCTTGGGCGTGACGGTCAGAACGCCATTAATGAAGTTATAGCTATAGCCGAGCAGGCCGGACAGCGAACCGGGGCCGAGCGTAATCGTATAATCACCAACGCGTGCCCGCATCGGATCACCCAACGAAGCGAAGACAGGCGTTCCGATGGAGACATCCTGGGTGAAAACATTGCCGAAAGCGGCTGCATCAACGATTCCGGTTACCGTAAAGGCGCGGTTCGAGTTCGCATCCAGCGTGTCGCCATACACCTTGCTCGCGTTCACCGCCGTCACGGTCACGACCGGGCTGGTCGCGAACAGATAGCGATTACCGCTAAGCCCAACCGACGATGGCGGCGTTGTCGCAAAACTGATTCCGTACGCTGCCTGATTGCCGCTCGCCAAACCACCGAAGACGTTGGATTCGGGTGCCTGCGAGTAAATCAGCCAGCGGCCGGCATTGCTGGTGGTGATAGCGCCCGCGCCGGCCTGATTAATGAAATTGGTGCCCGCCACGATCGCGAGTTCGGCCGACGTCGCAATCGTTCCAGTGCTGGCGATCGTTAGCGCGCCCATGGATTTGAGCAATGACGCCCCACCAACCGACACAGCACCGGCTACCGTCAGGCTCGAGCCTGTTGCAATCGCGTTTACTGACAGCCCGCCAGTGGTCGTCACCGCATCCACACTCGTGGTTGCGGCGCTATTGACCAGATCGATACTGGCGGCCGTGCCGTTCAGCGATGCGAACACGTTACCGGCGTTAGTCAAGGCAAAGCTGCCGCCACCGGTCAGCGTCAAGCCGCCCGTTGTGAACGCTGCACCCTGGGTCACACTCCCCGCCGAGGTCAGCGTCAGGGTCGTGCTGTTGAGCATCGCCCCCAGCGTGATGCTGCCACCCGACAAGGACGTCGCGCCG
>NZ_NCGB01000036.1:0-27476 GCF_002278865.1 Sphingomonas sp. 28-62-11
CGGTGCCGACCCAGCTCAGCGCCAGTCCTTGCGTCCGCAGATAATATTGCAGCATCCAATTGTAGCGCGACGGTTGCTTGTAACAGACCACCCAGAGCGCCGACATGTTGGCCACTTGAACCGGCAGTCCCCCGTCGACAAGTCGCTGGTTCAAGCGCCGCGCCCGGCCGTCCCAGACCGCATCGAGGTCGCGGTAGAGCGCCTCCTTGCGGTCGTCGATCGCGCGCGCGACCACGTCGCGCGGGGCCAACTCGAGCCGGGGGTCGAAATCGGGCATGAAGCGGTAGCCAGTTTCAGGGATCAGCAGATGCCCGCCCTCACCGCGTACGGCTTCGGTGATCAGGAAATTTTTGACGTCGAGGTTGTACAGGCAGGTCGGGTGGAACTGCATCATCTCCATGTTGGAGACGCGGCAGCCCGCGCGCCACGCCATCGCGATACCGTCACCGGTCGCGCCGCGTGGCGCAGTCGAAAACAGATAGGTGCGCCCGGCCCCGCCCGTCGCTAGGATCGTCGCGCGCGCGGTGAACAGTTCCACCCGACCGGTCGCGCGGTTGACGGCATAGACGCCCCAGACATGGCCCGATCCAGAATAGCGTGCCTCATGCTTGCCGGTCGCGAGATCGATCGCGACCATATCGGGCACGAGCGTGATATTGGGGTGGAGATCGGCGGCGCGCTGCAATGCTTCCTGCACCGCCCAGCCAGTCGCGTCATCGACATGCACGATCCGCCGGTGGCTATGCCCGCCCTCGCGGGTGAGATGAGGAAGATTACCCTCCATATTGAACGGCACGCCCAGCTCGGCGAGCCGCGCAATGGCGGCTGGCGCGCTTTCGACGACGAATTCGACGGTCGCGCGGTCGTTCAGGCCCGCACCGGCAATCATCGTATCCTCGATATGGCTGTCAAAGGTGTCGCCCGGCTCCAGAACAGCCGCGATTCCGCCCTGCGCCCAAGCAGTCGACCCCTCGTTCAGCCCGCCTTTGGCCAGAACGGTGACCTTGAATTGGTCGGCAAGATTCAGCGCGGCGGTGAGGCCGGCGGCACCGGAGCCGATGATAAGGACGTCGGATTGGTTCATTGACACCGGTCCTTCCTAACCGTTCGTGTCGAGCGAAGTCGAGACACCCTGCGCAGCGCTTGCGGCACGTCCCTCGACGATGCTCGGGACGAATGGGTGAAGGGGGGGCTAGGCCACGTTCGACGCCCGCGTCAGGTTGAGGAATACATCTTCCAGATCGGCCTCGCGCGTCGATACGTCGACAATGCCATAGCCGCTGGCCTGTACTGCCGCGAGCACTTCGCCCGCATTGGCGATGTCCTTGCGGTACGTGATCGCCAGCGTGCGATCGCCCTTCAGCTCGATTTTCTGGAAGCACGGCGCGTCAGGCGGCGTCACGACGTCGCGGTCGACCGTCACCTCGACAAGCTTTTCGGTCGCCATGCCCACCAGCGCGCGGGTGGGTTCGTTGGCTATCAGCTTGCCGTGGTTGATGATCGCGATCCGGTCGCAGAGCTCCTCGGCCTCTTCCAGATAATGCGTGGTCAGCACGACCGTCACGCCGCCCGCGTTCAATTCGCGGACATAATCCCATAATTGTTTGCGCAGCTCGATATCGACGCCTGCGGTTGGCTCGTCGAGTACCAGCACCGGGGGCGTGTGGACCATCGCCTTGGCCACCATCAGGCGCCGTTTCATGCCGCCCGACAGCGTGCGGGCATAGGCATTGGCCTTGTCTTCTAGATGAACCGCGCGCAGCAATTCCATCGATCGCCTTTTGGCCTTGGGTACGCCGTACAGCCCGGCCTGGATCTCCAGCGTCTCCACCGGCGTGAAGAACGGATCGAACAGGATCTCCTGGTTGACGATGCCGATCGATGCCTTGGCATTGCGCGGGTGCTTGTCGATATCAAAGCCCCAGATCGATGCGCTGCCGCCGGTCTTGTTCACAAGGCCCGCCAGAATGTTGATCAGTGTCGATTTGCCCGCGCCATTGGGACCGAGCAGCCCGAAAATCTGCCCGCGCGGTACATCAAAACTCACTTCGTCGAGCGCGCGCTTGCCGCCTTTATAGGTTTTGGACAGGCGGTCGATCGAAATGGCGGCATCGGTCATGCTAAGCCGCTTAAGCCGCGAAGGCGGCGTCGCCAAATATTTTCGGTGGGTATCGAGGTGCGCGTCGTCCGGACCTATCCCCGAATGAGCGACGACGGCCAGCCGATCCGGACCAGAAGGCCATCGGGTCCGGCAATGCCAACTTCGTACAGGCCCCATTCGCGGTGGCGCAGCACCCCGCCCGGACGGATGATCAGATCGTCGACTCGCGCGGCAATGGCGTCGACATCGGGCGTGCGGATGAAAACGCCGAACGGATTATGGTCGGCCGGCACGCGCCACGGGCCAGTGCCGGCCTGGGTAAGGTGCACTTCGCATCCCCAGCCGGTCATGATGATATAATCGTGCGATCCGCCGGTGCGCGCGAAGCCCAGTCGCTCCCAAAACGGAATGGCACTGGGCAGATCGTTGCTCGGCACGATGGCGAACGCGCCAATCGAAAGGGTGTCGGACATCACATGCTCCTCCAGTGCCGAACGTGCGGGCTTTACTCGCGAGTCAGCGTGGTGCGATTGCGGGTCAGCCAGGTCTCGCCTGTGTCATCGAGGAAATCGACTTCCTTCAGGGTGACCATCGTTCCACCGTCGCGCTTTGTGGTTTCGCGAATCCGCGCGGGGCGATCATCATCGGTGCCGTCGCTGGATTCCTCAAGCGTCCAGCGGTCGAGCGCGTCGGTGCGAATCAGCCGCAACGTGGCCGTCGTGACTTCCGTCTCGCGGCCTTTGCGAAAGCTCGCGGCCTGTTCGCGGCTGGTTGCCGGATCGAGCAGCGCAATTGTCGTGATCGTGACGATTCCGGCCTTGGGACCATCATCGAAATCGGCATGGCGGACCAGCGTGAGGCCGTCGCGCATCATCTCGATCGACACCTTTACGGGAATCCCGAACCAGCGATCGGCTTGGTAATCGCGATACTCCAGCTTGCCCTGCCAGTTGCCTACCAAGGTGGCGCGGATCGTGGTCGGCGTCACCACTGCAGGGGGCGTTTGCGCGCTCGCCGGCCCTGTCAGGGCAAGAATCGCCAACCCGATCGCAGTCAATAGCCTGGTGATCATTGCCTGTTGCCCCGCCCGATTGAATGCGCGCGCTTGCTGCACGCCGACACGGTTGCTATCGCACCGATCATGGTCCCGCCACCCGAAATCACCCGCGTCACCGGCCCCCGCGTTGCCTGTGACGGTGCGCATGACGGCATTCCCGCGTCGCTTGGCCACCCCCGCGTGTGGCTGCAGATCGACGAGCATGGCTATGTCGATTGCGGCTATTGCGACCGGCGATTCGTGCTGATCGGCGGTGCCGCCGATGGCGCGGATCAATCGGCGCTGCCCGATCATCCGGCTGGCGCCAGCGTGTAAGCTCCCCCCTCGACGTTGCTCGGGGCCGCCCTATATTGCCGGGGATGACCAACATGCCCGATCCCCGCCGCTACCTGTATCCCACCGGCCAGTTCGACCCCGCAGAGGCGCAACGCCTCACCGCCAGCGCGCTGGCGCGTGCCGATGATGGCGAACTCTATCTGCAATATCGCAAGACCGAGGCGTTCGGCTTTGATGACGGGCGGCTGAAGACGGCGAGCTATGATACGCAGAGCGGCTTTGGCCTGCGCGCCGTATCTGGCGAGACGACCGCCTTTGCCCATGCCAATGAACTGAGCGGGGCAGCGATCGGCCGCGCGGCGGAGACGATGGCGCTGATTGATCCTTCCGAATCCGCCAAGGCGCCCCCGCCGCGCGCGACCAACCGGCATTTATATACCGACAGCGATCCACTCGATCTCGTGCCTTTCGCCGACAAGGTGAATTTGTGCCAGACGATCGACGCGGCTGCCCGCGCCCGCGATCCGCGTGTCGCGCAGGTATCGGTATCACTGTCGGGTCAGTGGAATGTGGTGGAAATCGTCCGTGCCGACGGGTTCGTTGCCACCGATATCCGCCCGCTCGTGCGCCTGAACGTCTCGATCGTGGTCGAGCAGAACGGTCGGCGCGAAACCGGCAGCTTCGGCCTTGGCGGGCGCTATCTCTACGATCGGTTGATGGGACCAGAAACCTGGAACCGTGCGATCGATGAGGCGCTGGCGCAGGCGCTCGTCAACCTCGAGTCGGTCGATGCCCCGGCGGGCGAGATGACCGTGCTGCTCGGCCCCGGCTGGCCGGGCATTTTGCTGCATGAGGCGATCGGCCATGGGCTTGAGGGTGATTTCAACCGCAAGGGCACCAGCGCCTTTTCGGGCCGTATCGGAGAGCGCGTCGCTGCACCCGGCGTGACGGTGATCGATGACGGATCGATCGCCGATCGGCGCGGGTCACTCTCGATCGATGACGAAGGCACGCCGACGCAGGAGAACATCCTGATCGAGGACGGCATCTTGAAAGGCTATATCCAGGACCGGCTCAATGCGCGGCTGATGGGCGTCGCCCCCACGGGCAATGGCCGCCGCGAAAGCTTCCAGCACGCGCCGATGCCACGGATGACCAACACCTTCATGCGCGGCGGACGCGATAACCCCGCCGAGCTGCTGAGCCGCGTGAAAAAGGGCATTTTCGCCAAGTCGTTCGGCGGCGGGCAGGTCGATATCGTGTCGGGCAAATTCGTGTTCACCTGCACCGAGGCCTATCTAGTCGAGAACGGCAAACTGGGCAGCCCGATCAAGGGTGCAACGCTGATCGGCGATGGCCCTAGCGTCCTCACTCGCGTGATCGGCATCGGCGACGACATGGCGCTCGACGAAGGCGTCGGCATGTGCGGCAAGGGCGGGCAAAGCGTGCCCGCCGGTGTCGGGCAGCCAACGCTGCTCGTCGATGGGCTAACGGTGGGCGGGACGGCGGTTTAGGCTAGGATCAGAACAGGCGATACCGCTCGAGCGGTAGCCCGTTCTGCTCGATCCAGACGTTCCAGGCCTCCATCACCTTGCGATTATCTTCCTGAAACCGGCGAGCAACCTCGACACGGAGCGCCTGCTCGCAGACCGACTGAACATCGACCCCCAGCTCTACGGCAAGTTCGACCGCGCGCTTATCAGCCTGGAAGGTAACCGGCTGCCGAGGTGGATTGGCGATCGGCATGCGATCAGACTAAGCTGGGGCGTGCCAATTTCCAAGCGAGACCAGCATGGCCGAATTCTTCACCGCGATCGACGACAAGCACCGCACCTTCATCGCCAAACAGCCCGTCTTTTTCGTCGGCACGGCGGCGGAAGGGTGCCGGGTCAATGTCAGCCCCAAGGGCATGGATGTGTTCCGCGTGCTCGGGCCCAACCGGGTTGCGTATCTCGATCTGGGCGGATCGGGAAACGAGACGCAGGCGCATCTCAGTGTCGATGGGCGAATCACGATCATGTTCTGCGCGTTTGATAATCCCGCGCTGATCCTCCGGCTGTACGGGCGCGGAACCTATACCGTGATCGGCGATCCGGGGTTCGATGAGCTGGCCGTGCATTTCCCGAAGCTGCCCGGCACGCGCCAGATTTTCGATATTCATGTCGATAGTCTGCAAACCAGTTGCGGCTGGGCGGTGCCGAAGATGACGCTTGAGAAGGAACGCGACACGCTCGTCCGTTTCCACGCCCAGCAGGTGCCCGAGGAGCGGCTCGCCGTCATTGCCCAGCGCAACAAAAGCATCGATGGGCTGCCCGTGCGTGTCCAGACCGTTTTGCTCAACGCGGCCGATTGAATGGCGCTTGTCGAACTCGGCCGTTTCGATCGTAACGAAGCGCATATTCTGATCGGCCGACTCGAATCGGAGGATATCCCCGCCATTGCCTTCGACGGTAATGCCAGCATCGCCGATGGCAGCCAGTTCTTCATCCCGGTGCGAGTCATGGTGCACGAGGATGATTTCGCCGCTGCCCGAGCGATTGTCGCCTCTGTCGCCCGCTAAACAGGGGCAGGATGCCTGCCTGTTTTTCGGGCACTACTTCGCAACTGCACAAAAAATTGACTCGTGCCACCGGATTTGGCGACCGCTGATTGCGCAAAAACCCGCAAAACTGCGATAATCTTGCGTCTGGCACGGCAATTGCTGTGCTGCACAAGCACGCTTTCGCTTTGGGGGGACAGGCGCTTGAAACTAGTCATTGCCATCATCAAACCGTTTAAGCTCGATGAGGTTCGCGAGGCGCTGACCGATATCGGCGTTGCGGGCATGACCGTGTCGGAGGTGAAGGGTTTCGGTCGGCAAAAGGGCCAGACCGAGATCTATCGGGGGGCCGAATACACCACCAACATGGTGCCCAAGATCAAGATCGAGATCGTTTGTGGGGACGATCTGATGCCGCGTGTCATCGAAACGGTGCAGGCGGCCGCCAACACCGGCGCGATCGGCGATGGCAAGATTTTCGTACTCGACGTTGGTCAGGCGGTGCGCATTCGCACCGGCGAAACCGACATGACCGCGCTTTAAGGGGGCAATGATGACGCGTTCGATGAAATTTGCCGGTATGTTGGGGGCGGGCGCTGCGTTGGTTGCTGCCCTGCCCGCATGGGCGCAGGAAGCTGCCGCCGCAGCGGCACCCGCCGCCCCGTTCGTGCCCACTGCGGCGATGGTCAACAAGGGTGATACCACCTGGATGCTGATCTCGTCAGTGCTCGTGCTGATGATGTCGGTGCCGGGCCTTGCGCTGTTTTATGGCGGCTTGGTGCGCACCAAGAATATGCTGTCAGTGCTGATGCAGGTGTTGATGATCGTCTCGGTCGCCAGCCTTGTCTGGGTATGCTGGGGCTATTCAATGGCCTTCACCGCGGGCAGCGGCGCAACGGCGCCGTTTGTGGGTGGTTTCGCCAAAGTGATGCTGCAGGGGGTCGATGCGACCACACTCGCTGCAACCTTCTCCAACGGCGTTTATCTGCCCGAATATGCCTTTGTCATCTTCCAGATGACCTTTGCATGCATCACCCCGGCGCTGATCGTTGGCGCGTTTGCGGAGCGCGTGAAGTTCACGCCGCTGATGATCTTCGTCGTCGCCTGGCTGACACTCGTCTATTTCCCGGTCGCGCACATGGTATGGTATTGGGCTGGCCCTGATTTCCTCCCCGCCAACCCAAGCGATGCCGGTTATCTGTGGGGCAAAGGCGCGCTCGATTTCGCAGGCGGCACCGTGGTGCACATCAATGCAGGGATCGCCGGTCTCGTCGGCTGCCTCGTGATCGGGCCACGGCTTGGCTATAACAAGGAACCGATGCCACCGCATTCGCTGACGATGACGATGATCGGCGCCAGCTTGCTGTGGGTTGGCTGGTTCGGCTTCAACGCCGGGTCCAACCTGGAAGCCAATGGCGTGACCACGGTTGCCTTCATCAATACCTATGTCGCCACGGCGGCAGCGGCGATTGCCTGGGCGGTGCTGGAACAGGTCATCCACCGCAAGCCTTCGCTGCTCGGTGCGGCAACAGGTGCGGTCGCCGGGCTGGTCGCGATCACACCGGCGAGCGGCTATGCCGCGCCGATGACTTCGATCGTACTCGGCTTCGTCGCGTCGATTGTCTGCTTCTTCTTCGTCACGACGGTGAAGAAGGCGCTGAAATATGATGATACGCTCGATGTGTTCGGCGTCCACTGCGTCGGCGGGATCGTCGGCGCGCTGGGTACCGCGATCTGCGCGGCACCATCGCTCGGTGGCCAGGGCTATTTCGACTACACCGTGTCGCCAGCCGGCTTCTATCCTGAGAAGTACGATATCATGGCGCAGTTGATGGTGCAGGTGCAGGCGGTCGGCATCACGCTGGCCTGGTCGGGCGTTGTCTCGCTGATCCTGTTCCTAGCGCTCAAATACACGATTGGCCTGCGTCCATCCGCTGAAGTCGAAGCCGAAGGGCTCGACATCAATGAACACGGCGAACGCGCCTATAACTACTAACAAGATCGGGGCGCACCCGAAGAGGTGCGCCCCCCAAGAGGTTCCTCCTGCGAACATCCTCAGGCCGGTGCGGCAACGCACCGGCCCTTTTTTTATGGGTTTCGCCGCTTGATTGCCGGAACGCGACATCGCGAAAAAGTTGAAGAGCCACATCAGCCCCATGCCGCAGATCAAGGCTGTTTTTGGGCCGTAATGGTCAGCCATCGGGCGGGTTCGCTGAAATAACCGGTGCCGTCATAGTTCTGAAAGCTCAGAGACGCCCATGCGCCGGCGGCTTCATAGGCCTCAATCGCACCGGCGCGATTGAGGTAGTTGTAGTACCGCCCGTGCTTGTCCCACCCGGGCTGGCCATCCGTCTTAAAGCTCGCGAAATGCCAGCCGCCCGGCTTCAACGCGCTCCACACCCGCCGAAGCACAGCGGGGAGTTCGTCGATGGGGACGTGCAGCAGCGAGGCACAGGCAATGACCGCATCATAGTGGTCTGTCGCATCGAGATCATCGAACCGAAGAACGCGAGCACCTGCTTCAAGCCGCTCGTTCGCAATCGTGGCCATTGCCGGGACGCCGTCGGTGGCATCGACCCGGAACCCCCGTCGTTCCATCTCGGCGGCGTCATGTCCGCTACCACATCCCAGCTCGAGAATGAGCGAGCCCGGTTTCAAGCGCGGCAGGAATTCAAGAAGGTCTGGCGACATAATGGCTGGCCGCGCCTCGACATAGGTCGACGCGTTGGATTGATAAAATTCCAGCGTTGATCCGTCGGCTGCAGGCCCAGTGGTGTCGCTATCAGGCTTCGCACCAGCATCGCTGATCGCCTTGCCCGCCCGACGTGCGGCGAGGGTCGCGCCGAGCACAAAGCCGCCGGGCACGAGGAAAATGGCCGCGACCAGCCCGATGCGATTCCAGTCTTTTCTATCCACGCCCGTGCTTTAGGCGATCAACCGAGGTCCGCCAGTATGAAATCGGCACAGCGTTCGCCGATCATGATCGACGGGGCGTTGGTGTTGCCCGAGACGAGCTTGGGCATGATCGACGCGTCGGCGATGTACAGGCCCGTCACCCCGCGCACGCGCAGCTTCGGATCGCAGACCGCCCCGTCGTCGGACCCCATCCGGGCAGTGCCGACCGGGTGATAGATGGTGTCCGCGCGCGCGCGGATCAGCCGTTCGAGCGCATCATCGTCATTCAGATCGATCGGGTTACGGTCGCGGCCCTTGTAGTTGGTCATCGGCGGCGTTTCCATAATCCTGTACATCGCCTTCACGCCCTGTTTCAGGAGCGCGAGGTCTCGCGGATCGGACAGGAACTGCGGATCGATCAGCGGCGCCGCGCGCGGATCGATCGAGGCGAGCCGCACCGTCCCCTTGCTCTCGGGCCGGAGCACGCAAACATGGCCGGAATAGCCATGCGCCTTCACCACCGTGCGGCCATGATCCTCCAGCGCGACCGGGAAGAAATGCAGTTGGATTTCAGGGGCCGGTGCCTGAGGATCGATCTTCAGGAAGCCGCCCGCTTCGGCATAATTGGTCGTCATCGCGCCGCTGCGTTTGCGGAACCAATCGATGACGCCGATCGCCGAATTAACCAGCCCCGTCAGTGATTGGCCGATGAAACGGGTATCGTCGCACTCAAAAGCGGCTGAATAGTCGAGGTGATCCTGCAAGTTACCGCCAACTTCAGGCCGATCGACCCGTACCGCAATCCCCATCGTGCGCAGATGCAGGGCGGGCCCGATGCCGGACAACATCAACAATTGCGGGGTGCCGAACGCGCCGCCCGCCAGCACCACGGCGTGTCGCGCCCTGATTTCACGCGCCTCGCCATCTTGGGTATAGGCAACGCCCCAGGCGCGCCCTTCATCGAACAATACGCGTTCAGCGGTGACGTTGGTCATCACCTGCAGATTGGGTCGGTCCTTGTGTGGTTCGATGTACGCCCGCGAAGCGCTCCAGCGTTCGCCGTTCTTCTGGGTGACCTGGAAAAGACCGATCCCTTCCTGCCGAGCGCCATTGAAATCATCGTTGCGCGGAATCTGCAAGCTGGCCCCGGCCTCGACGAAATCGAGCGATCCGGGATTCGGCGATACCTGGTCACTGACGCAGAGTGGGCCATCACCGCCACGGAATTCATTGGCGCCGTGGACGTTTGCCTCCGATCGTTTGAAATAAGGCAACACCTCGTCATACGACCAGCCGGGACAGCCGATAGCGGCCCAATTGTCGTAATCCCATCGATTGCCGCGGATATAGACCATGCCGTTGACTGCGGACGATCCGCCGAGCCCCTTGCCACGCGGCTGATAACCGCGCCGCCCATTCAGGCCGGGTTGGGGTACCGTTTCAAAACCCCAATTGGTCTTTGGGGTCTGGAAGGCGACAAAGCCGGGAATACGCGTGCGATAGCCGGTGTTCTTGCCGCCCGCTTCGAGCAGGACAACCTTGTACTTACCGTTTTCGCTTAAGCGGCTGGCGACGGCGCTCCCGCCTGATCCACCCCCGACGACGACGATATCGGCTTCTTCCAAGTTTCTTCCCCTCGCACCACCCGGTCGCGTGCTTCGCGCTCGAGCCATTGTTGTTTGATCGATTCGGATGTTTCCCGACTGCCGTCATGGCTCCAGCCTGGCGGCATCGCTATATACCCCAGCTTGGCGCGCAGGCCCGGTGCTGCCCACACATCTTTAGCGATGCCGATCCATTCATGGAACGCGGCCCAAAGCAGGTTGAAGCTACCGAGTTGCTTGACGATGCCGTAGCGCGGGCGATCATCGTCACGCTCGGCGACGAAACTGCCAAACATCTTGTCCCAGATGATGAAGACACCCGCATAATTGCTGTCGAGATAGCGCGGGTTGGTGGCGTGATGGACCCGGTGGTGTGACGGTGTGTTCATCACCGCTTCGAACCAGCGCGGCATCCGATCGATCACCTCGGTATGAATCCAGAACTGATAGACCAGGTTGATCCCCGCCACGAAAAACACGAGCGGCGGCGGAAAGCCGATCAGGAACAGTGGCAGCCGGAACAGGAAGCCAAGCGAGAAAAAGCCCGTCCAGGTCTGCCGCAACGCGGTCGACAGATTATAATGCTGGCTCGAATGATGGATGACATGGCTCGCCCAGAACCAGCGGACGCGGTGGGCGGATCGGTGAAAGGCGTAATAGGCAAGGTCGTCGATCACAAAGGCGATGACGAACCAATACCATTGATAGCCGATGTCGAAGAGGCGGAACTGCGCGACCCAGGTCGCGATCGCATAAGCGGCGCCGCCCAGAATCGCGCCGGCCACCGTGCTGCCGAGCCCCAGCGACAGCGACGTCAGCGTGTCCTTTGGCTCATACCGTGTCTTATCGCGCGCCCAGGCCACCAGCATATCCGCCAGCACCAGCAGGATGAAGGCGGGGACGGCCAGCTGAACGGGATCGGGCAATTCCATATCAGCCTGCTTACACCAGTGTCAGTGGCGCTGCCAGTGCGCGCGCATCATCGGGAAAAACGTTGATCAGCGTCACCGAACCGAACAGGCGTTCGCCGGTGTCGATCGTCACGCCCTCGGGTGCGTCGCGGATCGCGAGCGGCGGTAGCAGGCGTCGGGCAGCGACCTTCGCCCCGTGCCGTTTCAGCACCGCGACGGTACCATTGCCGCCGACCAATGCGGCATCCCCATCCTTGCTGACGATCGCCCGCTGTGCCTCGAACCCGGAGAGCATTTCTTCGGCGATCCGGCAGGCATCGTCCTCACTCGCGATCTTTCCCTCGCCAAGCCGCAACAGCCGCGCGATCAGCGCGAGGCCAAGCACGCCGACCAGGGAAATGATCAGCTGCGTGAGGCTCATTGCGCGCCTGCAAGCGCGTCGAGTGTCGGCCGGATGCCCGACAGATCATAGCCTGCCTTGCCAGCCTTCTCCTCGAGCGTGTCGGGGTCCGCACCCCCCTTGGCCATCGCCAGTGCCCACAGGTTGCAGCTCCGCGTGCCCGATCGGCAATAGGCGAGTACCGGCCCAGTCGCCTCGGCGAGCGCCGTGGCCATAGCATCAAGCTGCGGGTGCGAGAATCCGGCATGGGTGATGGGGATCGCCACATAGCCCAGGCCCAGCGTCTCGGCGACCAGTTGGATGGCGGCACCGTCGGGCTGTCCCATTTCCTCGTCATCAGGACGGTTGTTGATGATCATCGTAAAGCCCGCGCGCGCAATATCGGTCACGTCAGCGGGGGAGATTTGCGGGGCAACCGAAATCGTCTCATCAATAGGGCGGATCATGCAGACTCCCGGATCACGGCCAGAAAGGCGTCACCGTAAGCCTCCATCTTGCGCGCGCCAATCCCCGTGATCTGCCCCAGTGCGGCACGGCTGGTGGGTTTCAGCGCCGCCATCTCGCGCAGCACCGAATCGTGGAAGATCACATAGGGCGGCACCTTGGCCTCGGCGGCGAGATCGCGGCGCTTGGTGCGCAGTGCCTCGAACAGCGGATCATTGGGCATGGCGGCGGCATCGGCACGCCTGCGCCCGCTCGCTTTTTTGATCGGCGGGGCAACGATCTGCACCATCGTCTCCCCCTTCAGCACTGCGCGGGCATCGCCCCCCAGGCTCAGCCCGCCATGTTCGGTCGTGGTCAGCAACCCGCGGGCCTGCAACGCGCGCGACAAGGGGCGGATCAGCGCGGCCTCGGTGCGCGAAACGATGCCGAACACGCTTAGCCGCTCATGCCCGAGTTTCTCGACGCGTTCATCGGCGACGCCGGTCAGCACCTTCTCCAGATGGCCGACGCCAAAGCTCTGCCCGGTGCGATACACCGCCGACAGGAATTTGCGCGCCAGCTCGGTTGCGTCGATCAGCGCGGGTTTCGACAAGCAGTTATCGCAATTGCCGCATTCGGTGGGCGGATTTTCGCCGAAATGGCGCAGCAGCATCGCCCGGCGGCACGTGCCCGTCTCGACCAGCCCGGAAAGCGCCTGCAATTGGGCGCGCGCGGTTGCCTGCCGCTCGGGTTCGATTTCGGCGATTCGCTGCTGGGCGCGGGCGAAATCCTCCGCGCCCCAGAACAGGTGCGCGACGCTGGGGTCGCCATCGCGCCCGGCACGACCGGTTTCCTGATAATAGGCCTCGATCGATTTGGGCAGCCCGGCATGCGCGACGAAGCGGACATCGGGTTTGTCGATGCCCATGCCGAACGCGATCGTTGCGCAGATCACCATATCCTCAGACCGGACGAACGCCGCCTGGTTGCGCGCGCGCACGGCGGGATCGAGGCCCGCGTGATAGGCGCGGGTTGGTCGCCCGGTGCTTGCCAATTGCTCGGCGAGCCTTTCGGTGGCGGCGCGGGTCTGAGCATAGACGATACCGGGGCCGGGGGTATCGCGGATCACCTCGATGATCTGGCGGGCGGTGTTATCGCGTGGGGAGATCATGTAGCGGATATTCGGCCGGTCGAACCCGGCAATGATCAGCCCGTTCTTGGGAATGCCGAGCTGCTCAAGAATATCCGCGCGGGTATGCGCGTCCGCCGTCGCGGTCAGCGCGAGCCGGGGCACATCGCCAAATTCGTCGAGCAGGGGGCGTAGCAGCCGGTAATCGGGGCGGAAATCATGCCCCCATTCGCTGACGCAATGCGCCTCGTCGATTGCGAATAGGGCGAGCGGTGCCTGCCGCAACAGGTTGCGGAACGAGTCGTTCGATGCGCGTTCGGGTGCGACATAAAGCAGATCGAGCTCGCCGCGCCGGAACCGCGCGACCGTCTCCGCCTGGTTGGTGTCGACTGACGTCAAGGTGGCGGCGCGAATGCCGATCGCGTCGGCAGCGCGCAGCTGATCGTGCATCAGCGCGATGAGGGGGCTGACGACGACGCACGTTCCCTCCAGCACCACCGATGGCAATTGATAACAAAGCGATTTCCCCGCGCCGGTCGGCATCACCGCCAACGTGTTCTGCCCCGCCATCACCCGCGCGACGACATCACCCTGCACCCCACGAAAACCGGGAAAGCCGAAGGTCTTTTGTAGCGTGTCGAGCGTTGAGGCCATATTCTGGCGCTACCGGTCAAGCAGCCATCACTGCAAGGGAGCTTTGACGATGACCGACTTTATCGCACGCCATCGCCGGCTCGATGGCAAGATTACGCTCGTCACGGGGGCAGCCCGCGGCATCGGCGCGGCGATCGTCCGCGCCTTCGTTGCGGAAGGCGCGACGGTGTGGATCACCGATATCGATGGTGACGAGGGCGCTGCACTAGCCAATGAGATTGGCGGCAATACCCGTTTCCTGCCGCTGGATGTGGGCGACGAAGCCGCATGGGAAAGCGTGATGGCGGCATTGCTGGCGCGCGATGAGCGGCTAGACGTGCTGGTCAACAATGCCGGGATCACGGGGTTCGAGGATGCAACCGGCCCGCATGATCCCGAACATGCCACGCTCGCCGAATGGCACCGGGTCCACCGGGTCAATCTTGATGGCACCTTCCTCGGGTGCCGCTATGCGATCCGGGCGATGCGCGCGCAGGGTACGGGGGCAATCATCAACATGTCGTCACGGTCGGGGCTGGTCGGGATTCCAGGGGCGGCGGCATATGCCTCGTCCAAGGCGGCGGTACGCAACCACACCAAATCGGTGGCGCTGTGGTGCGCGCAGCAGGGGATGCAGGTCCGCTGCAATTCGGTGCACCCGGCCGCGATCCTGACGGGCATCTGGGAACCGATGCTCGGCGACGGGCCAGACCGTGCCGAACGAATGATCGCGCTGACCAGCGACACCCCGCTCAAGCGCTTTGGCCTGCCCGAGGAAGTGGCGGCGATGACGGTGTTCCTCGCGTCCGACGAGGCGACGTACATCACCGGCAGCGAATTCGACATCGATGGCGGGTTGCTCGCAGGCTCCGCTGCATCGCCGGGATAACCACATCGCCTTGTTTTCGCCGCGCTTGTCGGGTGGAATTCGGCTATCGTGATGATGCCACCCCAATCGACAGGAAAAGAGATGCTGCCAGCGGCTCGTGTGATCGGAAGTGCCTTGATCGTTGTCTTAGCGGGACTGCCCGGCATCGCCGGCGGCGCAAAGCCGATTCAGGGCGAATATCTGGTGCGGGGTGACGGGGTGGTGGCCGCAACGGTAGGCGGCGTGCCTGGCAAGATGCGAATCACGCCCTGGGCGCCGGCCGCGCCAACGCTCAACCCCGATTATGCCCAGCGAATCGGCCTGCGCGGCGGCCTGTTCGGTTTTTCGGTGAAGGTCGGCCCGGTGAAGGTGCGTGGTGAAAGCGGCGTTACCCGGCTGCAGTTCGGCAACGCCTCCTTCAAGCGCCGCGTGGTGTGGTTCGAACGCCGCTATGATTCGGGTGCGGACGGCGCGGTGGGGCCAGGTGGGTTGCCGGTCGATCTGATCCGCTTTCAGTTGAAGCCTGCCGGGGCGGGGGAGCGCACAGCCACGCTGCCACTCGTCCAGCAGATGTTCCGCCCGGCGATGACGCGGGTGGTGGTTGGCGGGCGCACGATCTCGATCCTGTTCGATCCGCAGCATCCGCGCACCTTGGCAACGGCCGGTGCAGGCGCGGCGCTGGCCGAGGTGCTTGGCGGGCAATTGGTGGGGGCGGGCGACAAGGCGGAGATCGCGTTCGGTGTCGCCCGGCCGGTGCGCACCATCCGGCTGGCGCGTCCGCTGGTGGTGGGGCCACTCACGCTTGAATCAATGCTGGTGCGCGTGGCCGACAACGGATCGGTGGCCGGAATCGACGATGCCGATGCCGATCCCGAGGAAATCGTGGTAACTGCCAAGAGCAAGAAGGAGCGCCGCGACGTCATCATCATCGGGCGCGATCAGCTGGGTGGATGCTCGTCGATCGTGTTCGACAAAAAGGCAAAGGCGATCAGGCTGAGCTGTGTCTAGGGTGCTGCTGCGTTTCCCTGATGACGCCCACCACCGTTCGGGCTGAGCGAAGTCGAAGCCCACGTACAGCGCTTGCCCTTCGACTTCGCTCAGGGCTAACGGGGTAGGGAAAAGGCATGAAAGCGATGGCAAGCGTGGTTAGTCGCACCCTTACTCCGCCGCGAGCACGCCCTCTTCCTCGGCGCGTTCCTGGGCCTGGCGGTTCCACATTTCGGCGTAGAGCCCGTTCTCGCGGAGCAGCGCATTATGTGTGCCGCGCTCGACGACTTGGCCTGCCTCCAGCACCACGATCTCATCGGCGTTGACGACGGTCGACAGCCGGTGGGCGATGACGATGGTGGTCCGCCCCTTGCCGATTGCCTCCAGCGTATCCTGAATGTCGCTTTCGGTGCGGCTATCGAGCGCGCTGGTCGCTTCGTCGAGGATCAGGATCGGCGGGTTCTTGAGCAACGTGCGGGCAATAGCGACGCGCTGCTTCTCGCCGCCCGACAGTTTCAGCCCGCGCTCGCCCACGCGCGCGTTGTAACCGCCGGGCTGGCCTGCGATGAAATCGGCGATCTGCGCGCCGCGTGCGGCTTCCTCGATCTCGGCCTCGCTCGCATCCGCGCGGCCATAACCGATGTTATAGCCGATCGTATCGTTGAACAGCACGGTATCCTGCGGAACGATACCGATCGCGGCACGCAAAGACGCCTGCGTCACCCCCGCGATGTCCTGCCCGTCAATCGTGATCCGCCCGCTGGTCAGATCGTAGAAACGGTACATCAGCCGCGCGAGCGTCGATTTCCCCGCGCCTGACGGCCCGACGATCGCCAGCGTGCTGCCCGCCGGAATATCGAGATCGATCCCCTTCAGGATGCGGCGGGCCGGATCATAATCGAAAACGACATTTTCGAAGCGGACATGGCCTGCACCCACCATCAGATCGGGCGCGCCGGGCGCGTCCTTCACTTCGGCGGGGGCATCGATCAGGTCGAACATCGCCGCCATGTCGATCACGCCCTGACGGATCGTGCGATAGACCATGCCGAGCAGATCGAGCGGGCGGAACAGCTGGGCGAGCAGGGTGGAGACGAGCACGACGTTGCCCGCGTTGAAATGGCCCTGGCTCCAGCCCCACACGACCAGCCCCATGCCGCCCGCCATCATCAGATTGGTGATCAGCGACTGGCCGATGTTCAGCCAGGCGAGCGAGTTCTGATTCTTCACCGCCGCGGTCGCATAGGCCGCCATTGCCCCGTCATAACGCGTCGCTTCGCGCTCCTCTGCGCCGAAATATTTCACCGTCTCGAAATTGAGCAGCGAATCCACCGCGTGGGCAACCGCGCCGGTATCGAGATCGTTCATCTGGGCACGAAGCGCATTGCGCCAGTCCGTGACGATTCGGGTGAAGACGATATAGACCGCGACCATCGCCAAAGTGCCGAGCACCAGCCACAGCCCGAACTTCGAATAGAAAATCTGCAGCACCAGCACCAGTTCGAGCAAGGTCGGCGCGATGTTGAACAGCAGGAAATACAGCATCGTATCGATGCTCTTGGTGCCGCGCTCGACCACTTTGGTGACGGCACCGGTGCGCCGTTCGAGGTGAAAGCGCAGCGACAGCTGGTGGAGATGGCGAAACACCGTCGCCGCCAGCCGCCGCGTCGCATCCTGCCCCACACGCTCGAACACCGCATTGCGCAGATTATCGAACAGCACCGAACCAAAGCGCGCCCCGGCATAGCTCACCACCAGCGCCAGGATCAGCGTGGTTGCGCCGCGATCGCCCGCTGCCATGTCGTTGACGATGCCCTGCAGCGCGAAGGGCGCGCCGTACACCTGCACCAGCTTCGACAGGACGACGAGCAGCAGCGCGATGACGATGCGCAGTCGCAGCGCGGGCTGATCCTTCGGCCATAAATAGGGCAAGAACCGCCGCAGCATCGGCCACAACGGAGGTTCGGGACGGTCGGACGCGGAGGAAAGATCAGGCGGCATTGCCCACCATGTAGGGGCAGACCTCGCCGTGCGAAAGCGCGCGTTGCGGAACAAGCCGCCGCCGTCATTGGTTTACCATCCCGAAGGGAGACGATGATGGACCCGATTTTATACGTGATGGCGATTATGGGCTGCGCCGATGGCAGCGATCAATGCGCTGAAGTCCGCATCGAAGCCCCGCGCTATGCCTCGATCCAAGCGTGCCAGGCGGCCATGCCGTCTGCGCTCCGCCGTAATAGCGACATCTTTTATCCCGTGATCACCGCCAGTTGCCGCCAGACGGGCAGCCGCTTTGCGGAGCGCGAGCCGGTGCGTCGCGCCTCTACTCCGAACAGCTGACGAGTCAGCGCGCGCGCGGCCGCGTCCATAGGTTGGGATCGCGGGGCGCTGCGGCATAAAGCTTATGGCGCTGCGCCGCCTGCGCCTGGGCACGGATGATCCAACCCAGTTTCTGCAGCCCCGATGTCGTGACACGACTATCCCAGGCCGTGCCGCCGCGACGGGCCACTTCGCGGCCGATGCCGCCATAGATTCCGGCAGCGGCAAGCACGGCCCATGCCGATCTGAAGCCAAGCGCTGGTGTGCCGAAGCGCGCGCTTTCTTCATAGGCCGCCGCCATGTCACCCAGCCGCTGACCAAGTATTGCCAGTTGCGGGCGATGTTCGGGGGCCATGAGCGCGCAAACGGGGATGCCCATTTCATCAAGCCAGGCGATCGGCAGATAGCAGCGCCCGACGCTGGCATCTTCCCCCACGTCGCGGGCGATATTGGCGAGCTGGAAGGCAAGCCCGAGATCACAGGCACGGTCGAGCGTTGCCTCGTCGTTCGGGTCAACCCCCATCACCACGGCCATCATACAGCCGACAACACCAGCGACATGATAGCAATAGCGCATGAGATCATCCTGCGTCTGCGGGCGCCAGTCAGCGGCGTCGAGCGCGAATCCGGCGATGTGATCGCGGGTAAAGGCATGGGGTAACTGGGTTTCGGCGGCGACGATGCGAAGCGCATCGAATGCCGGATCGCCCACCCATTGCCCGGCCAGCGCCGCCTCGGTCTGCGCCGTCAGCTGCGCCAATCGCGCCTGCGGATCGCTGACCACCGCCATCCCGTGCCCGTGATCCTGCCCATCGGCAAGGTCGTCGCAGGCCCGGCACCAGGCATAAAGCAACCAGGCGCGCTGGCGGGTGGCGGGCGCGAATAACCGGCTCGCGGCGGCAAAGCTTTTCGAGCCCCGACCGATCGATTCCTTGGCCGTGGCGACAATCGCCTCGCGGCTCGGCAGATCGGCGCTACCGCTCACAAGTCGCGGCTGCCGATCTGTGCGATGGTGGTGGCGGGCACATGGGCTGCCATTTTGGCAAGCAGACCGTCGAGCGTTTCGTCGACGATCATCAGTCCTTGATGCTGCGGCCGGATGAAGCCGACCTCCCCCATCTTGGCGGCAAAGGCCACGAGCCCGTCATAAAAGCCGGCGACGTTCAGCACGCCAACCGGTTTGGCATGATAGCCGAGCTGGGCCCAGCTGAGCGCTTCCCAAAGCTCGTCCATCGTCCCCGTGCCGCCGGGCAGTGTGACGAAGCCGTCGGATAGATCGGTGAACGCCTGTTTGCGTTCGTGCATCGTGCGGCAGACATGCAGCTCGCTCAGTCCCCGATGCGCTACTTCGGCATCGACCAGCGCCTGGGGGATAATGCCGATCACCTCGCCGCCCGCCGCAAGCGCCGAATCGGCAATCGCCCCCATCAGGCCGAGTCGGCCGCCACCATAAACGACGCCAATACCGCGTTCGGCCAGGCCGCGACCGACCGCGCGCGCAGACTCGATATAGACAGGATCACTCGGTGTTGCCGAACCACAATAAACGGCAAGTCGCTTCATTGTGCCGTGGTCGAGCAGGCCTTCGCCATTGCACTCGCAAGCACGGTACCCGGCACCACGACGTCGTAGGCGGGCGTGGGATAAGCGTAAGTCCGGGTTTCCTGTCCCGTCGCATCATATTCGGTGTAGGAAATGGTCTTCGAAATTTCTTCTTGGCAATTGAACAGGATCAATCGCTTGATATCCTTGGCCGGGCCGGTGCTGACGGCGGCATATTGCGTCTTGATAATGGCACGACGAACCGGCTGCCCGTCGTCATCGCGTTCGTCGCGCAGGCTGGACGTATCGACGTACCAGATCGCACCTTGTTTTCCGGCAGATACATAGGCCCAGTTATCACCGGTACCCGCCATCAGAAAAGCCATCGCCAGTTGCATCATGCCGTTTGCAGCACCGAAGACCATTATAGTCTCTCCTCCAACATCAGACCTGCGGTTGCCTTGGCGCTGCCAACAACGCCTGGGATGCCCGCTCCGGGATGTGTTCCTGCACCAACAAAGTAAAGATTCGGAATATTGTCGTCGCGATTGTGGACACGGAAGAAAGCGCTTTGCAAGAGAATCGGTTCCAAACTGAACGCACTGCCGAGATGGGCATTGAGATCAGCGGAAAAATCGCTGGGCGCGTAGTGGAATTTGGTGACGACTCGCTCGTGGATGTCGGGAATCAGCCGCTTGCCGATTTCGTCCAGGATCCGCTTTTCGAGAATCGGGCCCACCTCGTCCCAGTTGACCGGGAACTTGCCCTGATGTGGCACTGGCGCGAGCGCGTAGAAGGTCGCATGCCCCTCGGGCGCCATCGACGGATCAGTGATCGTCGGGTGGTGCAGATACAGCGAGAAATCCTCCGCCAGCACGCCGTGATCGTAAATGTCCGACAACAGACCCTTATAGCGCGGGCCGAACAGAATCATGTGGTGGGGGATGTTGGGAAAATTGCCCTTCAGCCCGAAATGGACGACGAACAGCGACGGTGAGTAACGCTTACGCTCGAGCCGCTTCTTGGTCCGCTGCGCACTGCGGGAAGATTTCAGCAGGTCGCGGTAACTGTGCATCACATCGGCATTGCTGGCGATGGCATCGGCATCCTGGTGCCAGCCGCTTTCGGTCGTTACGCCCGTCGCGCGATCGCCCAGCGTATCGATGCTCGCGACCGGATCGTTCAGGCGCAGCACGCCACCAATTCGCTCGAACTGCGTGACCAGACCATCGATGAGCTTGTTGGTGCCGCCCATCGCAAACCAGACGCCGCCGTCCTTTTCGAGCTTGTGGATCAGCGCATAGATGCTGCTCGTCGTCATCGGGTTGCCGCCGACGAGCAGCGTGTGAAACGACAGTGCCTCGCGCAATTTGGGGCTCTTCACGAAGCTCGACACGACCGAATAGACGCTGCGCCACGCCTGATATTTCATCAGGCTGGGGGCCGCCTTGATCATCGACGCAAAGTCGAGAAAGGCGACATGGCCAAGCTTCAGATAGCCTTCCTTATACACCCCGGCGGAATATTCGAGGAAACGGCGATAGCCATCGACGTCTTCGGGATCGAGCTTGGCGATTTCTGCCGCCAACTGCACATCGTCGTTCGAATAATCGAAATTGGTGCCATCGGGCCAGTTGAGCCGGTAGAATGGCATCACCGGCGCGAGCGTAACGTCCTTTTCCATATCATGGCCGGACAGCGCCCAAAGCTCGCGCAGGCAATCAGGATCGGTAATGACGGTCGGGCCAGCATCGAACACGAAGCCGTCCTTTTCCCAGAAATAGGCACGGCCGCCGGGCTTATCGCGTGCTTCGACGATCGTCGTCTGAACGCCGGCCGATTGCAGGCGGATGGCGAGCGCTAGGCCGCCGAACCCGGCGCCGATAACAATGGCAGATTTCATGCGGGTTTGCTCCTGAGTGCCTTGATAGCATTGGCGATCGTCACCGGCGGCTTGCCGGTAAGAATCCGCGCCTGATCGAACATGGTGGTCTGCCCGGCATAAAAACGCCCGATCAGGCCGGAATTGAGCCGGTAGAACCGCTCAAGAATGCGGTATCGTTCATCGGGCGGCCCAGCGCGATACAGCATTTTGTCCAGCATCCGGTAGAATCCGCGCTTGCGCCACGTGGTTGCGGCAAAGCCGTGCATCAGCTCGTGCAGACCCTGGCCGGACAGATCATGCGCACGGGCGATCAGCGATGCGGTGCGCACGGCATCGGGCAGCGAATAGCCGGTGGTCGGGTGGAACAGCCCAGCACGCATCCCCGCCTTGGCGACATTATTGCCGCCCGAACGCCAATATTCCTCAAAATCGCCGCCCAGCGCGACGGGCAGCGCGCCGCTTTCCTCGCGCAATACTTCCCCGATCTGCCAGCCCTTGGCGCGGGCATAAGCATCGACTCTGTCGCCAATCGGATCGGCATTGCTGCCGCCGGGTTGCGACCGGTAGAGATCGGGCGTGTCGCTGTAATAGGTATCCTCGACGAACAATCGCGTCGCCGAAAAGGGCAGCGAATAGACGAATCGGTATCCGTCGATCTGTTCGACGGTGGCGTCCATCACGATCGGGCGTTCCAGATCATGCGGCTCGTGCAGCGCATATTCACGGCCAACGAATTTCTGCCAGCCCAGATCGAGCTTTGACAGATCGCCCGCACCTCGCGCGTCGATCACGCCATCGGCTTCGACCCGGTCACCATCGGCCAGAACGACCGCCTTGGCGCTCGCGCCAAGTACTTTGCGCCCCAGCATCAGCGCGCCCGGCGGCATCGCCGCGCGCACCAGCGCGTCGAGCCGTTCAGATTCGATCGAGTAATAGCTGGCCTTGATCGCGCGGCCATGTGCGGGAAAACGGATGTCGTAGGACGTCCAGCCATAGCAAACGAGCGGCGCGACGATCCAGCGATCGGCATCAGCGATGTCGCTGGCGAAGAACGACCAGAGATGATTGCCACCGATCGCATGCGATCCTTCGATCAGACGCACGTCGAGATCGGGGCGTTTTTTGCGCAGCGCGAGCACGATGAGCCCGCCGGCAAGCCCCCCGCCGACAACAGCGAGATCGCACTTGATCGTTGTAGCCATATCGTCGCCTAACCGATTTTTGGGGGCAGGCGAAACCCTGCTGCACATTTTTTGCCGATCCGGTCGCCTGTCATGGACCAAAGGCCGGTTTCGCGGCGGCCACGGATCGTATAAGCAACCGCCATGGACTTCGCTGTTTCCGCTGGCCTGGCGCTCGCTTATTCCGCTTTCACGATGACGTTGATCGTCGGGATACGTTACCTGATCGTCAGCGGTGCCTTTGCCGGGGTTACCCGGTTGCTGCATCCAGGGCTCTATACCGGGCTTGATCGCCAGATCAGGCGAGAGATTGGCTGGAGCCTTGCCAGCGCGGCGATTTACGGGATTCCGGCCGGCATTCTGGCGTGGGGCTGGGAGCATCGCGGCTGGACACAGGTGTACAGCAATATCGGTGATTATCCGCTTTGGTATTGGCCGCTATCGGTTTTCCTCTATCTGTTTGCGCACGATACATGGTTTTATTGGACGCATCGCTGGATGCACCAGCCAAAGCCGTTCAAGCTGGCCCATGCCGTTCATCATGCCAGCCGACCGCCTACGGCGTGGGCGGCGATGGCATTTCACCCGATCGAGGCAATAACGGGTGCTGTGGTAATCCCGCTACTGGTCCTCCTGATTCCAATCCACCTTGGCGCACTTGGCTTGGTTCTGGCGATCATGACCGTTATGGGTGTAACCAATCATATGGGGTGGGAGGTTTTCCCTAGGTTCATCTGGGGAGGGCCATTGGGGGCATGGCTGATTACGGCCAGCCATCATCAGCGGCATCACGCGGATTACAGGTGCAATTATGGGCTTTATTTCCGGTTTTGGGATCATGTCTGCGGCACCGACCGGGGGGTTGGCGGCTTTGCCCGGCAATCGCGTCCCGACAAATCTGCCTCGCCTCGGACGAACACTGGGCGCAGCGCTGATCCTGGCCACGTTCTTGCCCGGGGCAGCACCGACCACGACGCTTGATGTCAGCATCGAAAAACTGCGGTCAGAACGCGGTGTGCTGCGGATATGCCTGACCGCTGATCCACAGAATTTCCCCGGCTGCGTCGATGATGCGCATGCTGTGACCCGGTCGATACCCGCATCGGTGCGCAACGTGCATTTCGATGGTCTGCCCTATGGCAGCTATGCCGTGGCGGTGATCCATGATGCCAATTCGAACAATAAGCTCGATACGGTGCTTGGCATCCCGCGGGAGGGTTTCGGCTTTTCGCGTAACCCGGTGATAGGCTTTGGCGCGCCGCGCTTTGCCGCTGCCCGGTTCGATCTTGGCGAAATGCCGCACGCCCAGGCGATCAGGATGAAGTATCTTCTCTAATTGGGGCAGTTTCGCGCGGGTCGGGATATATTGTCCTTGCCCGACGTTCTTGGCGAGGTAGGCATTAACCATCCTTGTGGAGACCCGTGTGACGCGATCCTTGCGCCTTTTCCTGTCAGCCGCCTTCATCTCGGGCATTGCCTTGCCGGCAACCGCCCAGGAAGCGGAGACGCGGCCTGCACCCCGTATTGAGGTCGATGCATCAACGCTTGACCGGGATACAATCACCATCGGTGGCGGCGTGGGATTTATTCCCAGCTATGAAGGGTCGAACGACTATGTCGTGATCCCGGTGGGCGCGGTGCGCGGGAAGGTGAACGGTTTCAACTTCATGTCACGCGGGTTGCAGCTGTCACTCGATGCGGTGCGGGACCGCAAAACATCCGATATCGATATCATGTTCGGGCCGGTCGTCGGGCTGAACCTCAATCGCGTCAACCGGATCGTCGATGCACGCGTTCGAGCGCTCGGCACGCGCAAAACCGCGCTCGAAGTGGGTGGCTATGTCGGCATCGGCAAAACCGGCGTCATCACCAGCGAGTATGATACGCTGGCCGTTCGCGTCAGCTATGTTCGGGACGTTACTGGTGTGCATGACAGTTATGTCATCACCCCATCAATCGAATATGGCACCCCGCTCAGCCGCCGGGCCTATGTCGGCATCGCCGGATCGGCATCGATTGTGGGTGATCGCTATGCGGAAACCTATTTCGCGGTCGACCCCGCCGGGTCGATTGCCAGTGGCCTGCCGGTTTTCGCCCGCCCGCGCGGCGGCGTGAAAAGCTATAGCGCGACCCTGCTCGGCAATTATGCGCTGTCGGGGGATTTGTTGCGCGGCACGCAGATCTTCACGATCCTGTCGTACAGCCGGTTGCAGGGCGATTTCGCCCGATCACCCATCACCAGCATCGCGGGCAGCCCGGACCAGCTCTATGGTGCCATCGGCATCGGCTATACTTTCTGATCGTACAGCAGTACCAAAGGCTATCCCCGGGGGGCCGCTGATCGGCGGCTGAGAGGCAGGCACGAGCCCGCGACCCGTTTGAACCTGATCCGGTTAGCACCGGCGGAGGGAGGGAGCGGCTTTCACCCCCGAAATCCGCCCTCGCTCCGATTATTGGAGCGAATGCAATGGCCGATATCCCCGCCCGCACCGAAATTGGCGTCACCACTGGCCCCATTCGGGGCAGCCGCAAAATTCATGTGACCTCGCCCAACATTCCCGGCGCGGGCGTGGCGATGCGCGAGATCATGCTTGAGCCATCGTCCGGCGAGCCGCCGCTGCGCGTCTATGACACCTCCGGCCCCTATTCGGATCCCGATGCGATGATCGATATCTCCGCCGGGCTGCCCGCGCTTCGCCGCGACTGGATTCTCGCGCGCGGCGATGTCGAAAGCTATGACGGGCGCGAAACCCGGCCCGAGGATAACGGCCTGACCGGCCCCGATCGCTCCGCCGGCGTGCCGCAATTCCCCAATGTCGTGAAGCGCCCGCTGAGGGCGAAGCCCGGCATGAACGTCAGCCAGATGCATTATGCGCGGCGCGGCATCATCACGCCCGAGATGGAATATGTCGCGATCCGCGAGAATCTCGGCCGCGCGCAAGCGAAGGAAGCGCTGATCCGCGACGGGCAGAGCTTTGGCGCGAGCATCCCCGATTATGTCACCCCCGAATTCGTCCGCGATGAAGTCGCCCGCGGCCGCGCGATCATCCCCAACAACATCAACCACCCCGAATCCGAGCCGATGGCGATCGGGCGCAATTTCCTGGTGAAGATCAACGCCAATATCGGCAATTCCGCCGTCGCGTCGGACGTCGCGAATGAAGTCGACAAGATGGTCTGGTCGATCCGCTGGGGCGCGGACACGGTGATGGACCTCTCCACCGGCCGCAACATTCATGACACCCGCGAATGGATTCTCCGCAACAGCCCCGTCCCGATTGGTACCGTGCCGATCTATCAGGCGCTGGAAAAGGTCGGCGGCGTGGCCGAGGACCTCACTTGGGAAATCTTCCGCGATACGCTGATCGAACAGGCCGAACAGGGCGTCGATTACTTTACCATCCACGCGGGCGTGCGCCTGGCGTACATCCCGATGACCGCCAAGCGCGTCACCGGCATCGTCAGCCGCGGCGGCAGCATCATGGCGAAATGGTGCCTCGCGCATCACAAGGAATCGTTCCTGTACGAACGCTTCGACGAGATTACCGAGATCATGAAGGCCTATGACATCGCCTATTCGCTCGGCGACGGCCTGCGCCCCGGTTCGATCGCGGACGCGAATGACGAAGCCCAGTTCAGCGAGCTCTATACGCTCGGTGAGCTCACCCACCGCGCGTGGAAGTCGGACGTCCAGGTGATGATCGAAGGCCCCGGCCATGTGCCGATGCACAAGATCAAGGAGAATATGGACAAGCAATTGGAGGTGTGCGGTGAGGCACCCTTCTACACGCTCGGGCCGCTGACGACTGATATCGCGCCCGGCTATGATCATATCACCAGCGGCATCGGCGCGGCGATGATCGGCTGGTACGGCACGGCGATGCTTTGCTACGTGACGCCCAAGGAGCATCTCGGCCTGCCCGACCGCGACGATGTGAAGGTCGGCGTGGTGACGTACAAACTCGCCGCCCACGCGGCGGACCTCGCCAAGGGCCACCCGGCCGCCAAAATGCGCGACGACGCGCTCAGCCGTGCGCGCTTCGAATTCCGCTGGCGTGATCAGTTCAACCTCTCGCTCGATCCCGACACGGCAGAGCAATATCACGACCAGACGTTACCGGCGGAGGGCGCCAAGACCGCGCATTTCTGCAGCATGTGCGGGCCGAAATTCTGCTCGATGAAGATCACGCAGGAAGTCCGCGACTTCGCCGGCAAGCAGAACCAGGGGGTGGAGGGCTTCATCGCCACTGGCCCGACCGGCGCGGAGACCGCAGCGGCGAGCAAGGCAGCGGCGATCAAGGGGATGGAGGAGATGGCCGCCAAGTTCCGCGAGACGGGGAGCGAGTTGTATATGGGGGCTGGTGGTCGGGAGCATGATTAAGAACCACTGGCCGTCGCAAGCGCCAATGTAACTAAAACTTGAGCTCAGTTTTCCGTTCTAATACAATGCTTTCTAACAATACGGGAGTTTTTGGTACTAACGCGTCAGCTTGCTTGCTACCCGGCAGGCTGTTGTGCAAATTCCAACTCAAGTAACTCTTTGGCACTTTCGGTAATCCCGCCCACCAACTTGGTCGAACAAAGATATTGTCACTAGTGTCAAAGCAAAACTGGATAACAGCTGAAGCTAATAAGTCATTTTGTATACGATCAAAACTTTTAATTAATTGAGAATTTTGAGATTTGTTATCTAACCAACCGAAAATTACCGAAGTTTTACCTGCAA
>NZ_NCGB01000037.1:0-27464 GCF_002278865.1 Sphingomonas sp. 28-62-11
ATGATCTGCTCCTCGGTAAATCTGCTGCGCTTCATCGTCGTCCTCCTTCATGAAGGACTCTAGCTCAGACTGGCGGAGTTTCAGGGGAGCACGTCAAGATAACAGTGCCACACCATTTTGCAGCGCCGCACGGCGCGATCCGAATCTTGCTGGCATTGTCACTTTCGCCCAACATCCACGTGCCTTCGATCGGCGCGGCTGCAAATGCCGGTAGGGGCGCCGCCACGAGAGCCAAAACAGGTAAAATCTGGCGAATGTTCATCGATCTCCTCCCGGTTCGTTAAGCCAAACGGCGCATCGCATAATTAGAGCAATAACACGAGTCTGGTTTTCCTTTATGCTGGCTGAACGGGGCAGTTGATCATACTGCATTGAATATCTAGACGTGCCATTATCGCGGCTAATCTCAATTTCAGGACGCAAGGAAGGCACGCGATCGTGGCGGCAAAGGCACCAATAACACTCGCTGCAAAGGACCTGCCACCGTCCAAGGAAAGGCGGGCGCGACGCAGCTATGGCAGCAACCGACAGCAAATTCTCGATGCTGCGCTACGTCTCTTCAACGATCAGGGTGTTGGCCCGGTCTCGACCAATCATATTTCTGCCGAAGTCGGTATCAGCCCCGGCAATCTCTATTATCATTTCAGGAACAAGGAAGACATCGTCTGGGCGCTGCTTCAGAACCTGCTTGGCGAGCTGCGGCTGCATTTCGAAAGCGCCTCGAAACTGGACCTCGCCGAACTGCTGGGCTGGTTGATGGGCAACGGTGTCGACATCATGTGGCGTTACCGCTTTGTGTTCGAAGACCGCGCGACCGTCGGGCGCCTCGACCGGCGCTTCGCGACGGTTGCACATGTGTTCCACCGGGAATTCTTAGCGCATGTTGAAGACCGGATTTCGGTGAGCGTCACTAAGGGGTGGCTCGTCGCTGATCTCGGCCGCGAGCACATCCGCTCGATCGCGGCGATCACTTGGATTATCGTTCAAGGCGTGTTCGACTATGCGCGCAACGATGCCGCAACCGAATCGATTACTAAGGACGATGTGCGCCGCGCTTATGCGCTGATGTTCAATCTTTACCTACCCTATGTGGCGACCGACAAGAGCCGGACAGCGCTGGACGCCATCGTACGCCGCGCTTGATCTGCCTCAAAGTGCGTAAGTAGCTCTGCAAGCACTGCCGCCTGGTTGGACGGCAAAAGTTCATGGGCCATTTCGGGAATAACGAGCAAGCGGGCATTGCCCAGTCGTCGTGCAAGATCGCGACCGTGCGCTAACGGCAACAGCGGATCGAAATCGCCGTGAATGACCAGGGCCGATGTCTCGATTGACCCCAACTGCCGCCAGCGCCGTGCGTCGGAGACGATGGCGGCAAGCTGCCGCTTTGACCCCTCTTGCGGTGGATAGCCATAACTGGTGGCACGCGTGACGCGTTGCGAAAGATCAACCTTATCGGCATCGTCACGAGGCGCCGCGATCAGCTGTCGGACTCGCTGCATATAGGCCTCAAGCGCGTCCAGGTCCCGCGTGCGAGGGGGTTTCGCCATCAATTTGCGCACTGCGGCGTCCGGCAATGGCAATCTGGGGCCATTCGAGGACGTCATGATCAGTGAAAGAGTACGGATCCGATCGGGCACCAACAGCGCCATGCGCTGCGCGATCATGCCGCCCATTGACACCCCGAGGATGTCGCAGTCGCGGATCTCGAGCGCGTCGAGCACAGCGATCGCATCCTGCGCCATATCGGCGATCGCATAGGGAATGGCTGGCTTAAGCCAGCGCGGTATCGGCAGGCGTGCCATGATCCAGGCAAGCAGCGGTCCCGGGGCAGGATGATCCGCCCAGCGCGACGACTGGCCGACGTCGCGGTTGTCGATGGCTAAGACCCTGCGACCCGCAGCCACGAGTGCGGTGATGAATGACGGCGACCAATCCTCAATAGTAAGGGCGAGACCGTGGATCAGAAGCAGTGGCGGGTCCGAGGCGTCGCCATAGCATCGGACTGCGATCTGACCTTCCGCACACGCAATGCTGCGGCTCTCGAAAGGCAGCGCTTCACTCATGCGTTGTCCAACAACGGACCAATCTGCATCGCGACCCCCATGTCGCCTGCGACCTTCAGTTTCCCTGACATGAACGCGAAGGGCGCACTCAACTTCCCTTGCGCCATCTTCACGAAATCGTCGATGCCGACGGATGTCGTCGTTATGGCCTCGCTATCCTCGTTCGTCACTGTCTTGGCTGGACCATCGATAAAAACCTTGCCATCGGTACCAAAATCGAACTTCACCTTATGGGGGAAGTTGGCCTTTGCAACTGCAGCGCCCATCCGGCTTGTGACCTCGTCCAGCACATCAAACTCCCTGCAAATTATCTACGATCTGTACAACCGTGTGGTACAATGTTAGAATATTTAGTCTATTTTGTTCGAGCAAATAAAGTCGGGTTATCTCCATCTAGCCAACTTTCGGCGCGGTGGTCATGCACACATCCTTCTGACGTTCAGCGTCAATCGCGGCAAATGCGCCTGCCGTGGGTGCTAGCCTGCGAACGAGCAGCAGTGCCCTGCGCGAGGAAATACGAACGACCGTCGGGCCAGTGGCTGTGACGGGGGCCTGCGCGCCCGCAATCAATAGACGCAGCGGCGACTTGTCGCGCGTTTCTCCAGCTGCGGTCAAAAGGCTGCCCGCACTCCAGATGGTATCGGTGTTCTCGCCGTAAAGCGCCACCACGGCGGGCGCGACCGCGCGATTGACCACGACGTTGACCGCCCCCCCCGACACGTTGATCGAGCAGGCCGAATAGGCGAGATCCGGCGAAGGGCGCACGACGGTTTGACTCTGAGGCGTTGTACGCGGCGAATGAAGGAAATGGTTGGGGCCGCCCGTCTTCTCGGCTGCACCCCGCAAAACCACGCGCATGATCGCACTTGGGATGGCGATGACGGTTGCGACATGAACGACCGCCGTAAGAACTATCGCCGTGGCGAGAGGCCCTGTCCAGCGACTCATGCTTCTTCCCCCGGACAACTGAAGCGCACGACGTCAGGACCCTTGATCTTTGCCAGGACATCGGCGGCAATGCTCCGTGGGCTGTAAAGGCGCAGCATCAGTACCGGGCGCTTACTTGCGCGGGTGGAAATCCACATTCCGCTTGGCGGACGATCGGGGCCGACCAGCGCGGTCCACGCGCCATTGCCGGCAAGCGTCGCGTCAATGGACGACGCGCTGTCAGTATTGCGCGCCAGATACTGGTCCTCGGCATAGAGCGTCACCGACCACCACGCGGCAGGTTGGGGGCCGCCCGACAGCCGATAGGTGCAACGCGCGTCAAGGGGGCGCCCTTCGCTGTCGGCCGAGCGGTTAAAGTAAACTGCCTGATCGGCCGAAAGGGCAAGCAAGCCCGCCCTCGCGACCGTTGCCCGCGTCCAGGGATCCGCCGAAGCGGCACCAACAGTGACGTTCGTCGACCAGGCGCCGGCGCGAATGCCGCCGTCCATGCCGCCCTGTGTCGCAAGCAGCGCAGAGCCGACTCCAGCGGCAATGCCGACGACGGCGGCAAGGACGCAAATCTTCCATCCCATAGATTTTGATCTCCCTTAGCTGTGTCCACCGCTTGCTGCGATCACGCTCCGCAGCTTGAGCAAGGCTCGCTTGAATCACCTCGTACTGTATCTCGCTTGTTTACCAGCCGCCGCGTTGGCCTTGACTCAACCGAATAGAGTAATTAATCTTATATTGGTCTGGATGTAGGTGCAACGCTTTTCGTTGGACGGTCTCTCTGCAGGGGTCCTGACGTTCAAACGGGAGGAAGGATCGCCATGAAATTGGGGCTGAACGACGCGGTCGTTGTGCTGACTGGCGCGGCGAGCGGAATTGGTGCGGCAATGGCCGATCAGCTGGCGGCCAAAGGCGCTCGACTCGCATTGATTGACAAGAACGGTGATGCGCTTGCCGTGACCGTCGATCGTGCACGGGCCGCAGGTGTCGAAGTGACCGGCCACGTTATCGACGTCACCGATCGGGCAGCGGTGGCCGCATTGCCGGAGCAGGTTCTCGCAGCCCATGGTCGCACAACTGTTCTCGTCAACGGCGCCGGCGTTACCCTGTTCGGCAATTTCGATCAGCTGACTCTCGACGAGTTCGACTGGATCATGGACGTGAACTTCAATTCAATGGTGCGAATGACGCATGCGTTCATGCCAGTTCTGAAGCAGCAGCCGCAGGCATATATCTGCAACATTTCGAGCGTGTTCGGTCTGTTCGCGCCGCCATCGCAGGCGGGTTATGCCGCCAGTAAGTTTGCGGTGCGCGGATTTTCCGAAGCACTTCGCCATGAGCTCGAAGGGTCCAGCATCGGACTGACCATCGTACATCCCGGCGGGGTCAACACCGCCATCGCGCGCGATGCCCGAGTTTCCGCTGCAGTGACGCCCCAGGACGCAGTCGCGCAGAAAGCCCGCGCCGCCAAATTATTGAAGACGTCGGCTCAGACGGCGGCGCGCCAAATCATCGTCGCAATCGAGTCGCGCCAGCCGCGCCTTCTCATCGGGGGGGACGCGCGCATGGGTGATCTGATCCAGCGGCTCTTCCCGGCCACTTATTGGTCGAAAATGAACGGATTCATTGATGAAATCTGATCTTAAGCCAACCCAGCGACCCCCTGCCCATATCGACGTCCTGATTATCGGGGCGGGTCTTTCCGGCATCAGTGCCGCTGTGCATCTGCGCAAGCATTGCCCAGGCACGTCCTTCCTGATCGCTGAGCGCCGCCCCGAGATCGGCGGCACCTGGGACCTCTTTCGCTATCCCGGCGTGCGCTCAGACTCCGACATGTACACGTTGGGCTTCAGCTTCAAACCCTGGACCAAGCGCAAGGCGATTGCCGGCGCGGATGACATCATGGCCTATCTGCGCGAAACGGTTGATCAATATGGCATCCGTCGGGACATCCGGCATGGCATGAGCATCGCCGCCGCGTCGTGGTCGAGCGAAACGGCGCTGTGGACCGTGACGGGGACGATCGGCTCCGACAAGACCCTGTTCTCGATCACATGTAGGATGCTTTTCAGCTGCACCGGCTATTATGACTATGACGAAGGCTACACCCCCGACTTTCCGGGCCGCGAGCGCTACCAGGGGCTGTTTATTCATCCGCAACAATGGCCCGAAGATCTAGACTATCGGGGTGACCACATCGTAGTGATCGGGAGCGGCGCGACGGCAGTTACGCTCATTCCTTCGCTTGCGGCTGGAGGTGCCGAGAAGGTAACGATGCTTCAGCGCACACCGACCTACATTGCATCACAACCATCTTCGGACAAGATTGCGCTGGGACTGCAATCGTTCCTACCCGCGAAATGGGCCTATACGATCACCCGCTACAAGAACATTCTCTACCAAATGTTCGTCTATCACATCTCCCGAACACGTCCTGACGGGCTGCGCAAACGGCTGATTGACATGGTGAAGGACGAGCTGCCCGAAGGCTTCGACGTCGCCAAACACTTCACGCCGCCATACAATCCCTGGGACGAACGGCTTTGTGCGGTCACCGATGGCGACATGTTCCGCACCATCCGCGAAGGGCGCGCGGATGTTGTCACCGACCGGATAAAGACCTTCACGGAGGACGGCGTCCTCCTCGAATCCGGCCAAGAACTGAAGGCCGACATCATCGTCTCGGCAACAGGCTTGAAGATCAAAGTGCTCTCGGGAATGGTCTTGACGGTGGATGGCAAGCCCATCAATCCCGGCGACCAGCTGCTCTACAAGGGCATCATGTTCAATGATGTGCCAAACTTCGCGATGTGGTTCGGCTATACCAATGCCGGCTGGACATTGAAAGCCGATCTTACATCGGAGTATATGTGCCGGTTGATCAAATACATGGACGCGAACGAGCTCAAGATCGCCACGCCCGAAATTGGCGAGGATCCGGTAGAGGCCCAGCCTATGGTCAATTTCTCGTCGGGCTATATCCAGCGCTCGGCGGACCTTATGCCCAAGAGCGGGACGCGCGCGCCATGGAAGCTGCACCAGAATTTCTTCAAGGACGCGCGCGTGCTTCGTCACGGACCGCTGGACGACGAGATGGTGTTTGCCAACCCCGCGCCGGCCTCGGCGAAGTTTGACCAGGCGGCTTGATCGCTGCGCTATCCACCGCGACCGTCTGCGCTGGCTCTGTCAGACCAACGAGGTAGGTGCTAGCGGGCGGCGATGAGCCGCAAATCCAGAGCAAAGCCCGCTTCCCCTTTTCGCTGTTTCAACTCGTCGCCCGAGGTGATCAGTCTGGTAGTCATGATGTACGTCCGCTTTCCACTCAGTTTGCGGAACGTTGAGGACCTGCTGTTCGAGCGCGGTATCGACATCTGCCACGAGACGGTACGGATGTGGTGGAACAGGTTTGGGCCAATGTTTGCTGGTGACATCAGGCGCCAGCGGGTATCGCGCATGCGGGGCTTCCGCCATTGGAAATGGCACTTGGATGAAATGTACGTGAAGCTCAATGGCGAGATGGTGTACCTCTGGCGCGCAGTCGATCACGAAGGCGAAATCCTCGAGAGCTATGTAACCAAAAAGCGCGATTAATCAGCGACACTCGCCTTCATGAAGAAGGCGCTGAAGCGGCACGGCCAGGCCGAGGTCATCGTTACTGACGGGCTCAAATCTTACCCTGCCGCGATGCGCGAATTGGGAAATCTCAATCGTCGCGAGATGGGCCGATGGGACAACAACAGGGCCGAAAACAGTCACCTTCCCTTCCGACGAAGGGAGCGCGCGATGCTCCGGTTCAGGCGAATGAAGACGCTGCAAAAATTCGCCTCGGTCCACGCCAACGTCCATAATCACTTCAACAATGAACGCCACATCGTCGATCGCCAGACCTTCAAAGAACGACGCTCAGCCGCACTGGCCGAGTGGCAATCGCTTGCCAGCTAAGCGTCGCACTCAAAGCCCGATTCGCATCGTCGAGAGACGAGTTCGCAAAAGACTGACAGCACCCCCCGCAAAAACCGAGCCACCACTCGGAGATCGGAAAACGCAGGCCGATCCTAGCTGAGAGGTCATTTAGCGTGGCCTGTTGGCCGGATCAAACTCATGGCAGCGCATCTCATCGCGCTAGCTCGTTGACCAGCCTAATGCATGCCATTAGATCGGTCAACGAGTCAGCGCGCACGATGAAATCGGCGCGGTTGACCAATCCTGTTTGGACGCGCGGGGGAGCAATGCAGAAAGCTTGGATCACATTCGCGATCGCCTTGCTTGCACTCGTGTCGGTGATGGACGGAGACGCAGCAGAGACCAAAGCTGCTGAAACAGCCGCGCCGCGCCCAAACATCGTTGTGATCCTAGCCGATGATGCCAGCCTGATGGATTTCGGCGCCTATGGCGGGGAAGCGCACACGCCGAATATCGACGCGCTCGCCGCACGCGGCGCGATGTTCACCCAGTTCCGCGCGTCGCCGCTGTGCTCGCCGTCGCGCGCCATGCTGCTGACGGGCATGGACAACCACCTCACCGGCTTTGCGACGATCCCCGAAGTGCTGCCAAGCGAGCAGCGCGGCAAGAAGGGCTATTCAATGGCGCTGGAGCCGGGCGTGCGCACGCTGGCGGATCGCCTGCGGGGTCTCGGTTATCGCACGCTAATGGTCGGCAAATGGCACCTCGGGGAAAAGGCTGACGCGATGCCGCAGGCTCATGGTTTCGACCGTTCCTTCGCGTTGGCAGCATCTGGGGCGGACAATTGGGAAAAGCGGCCCTACATTCCCTATTACAAGGACGCGCCCTGGTACGAGAACGGGGTAGAGGCCGAGCTACCCGACGACTTCTATTCGTCGAAGTTCATCGTCGACAAGATGATCGCCTATCTTAACCAGACCGACCAATCGAAACCGTTCTTTGCCTATCTGCCGTTTCAGGCGATTCATATTCCGGTGCAGGCACCGGCCGATCTGATTGCCAAATACAAGGGCCGCTATGCTGCCGGCTGGGATGTCCTGCGGCGCGAGCGGCAACAGCGGGCCAAGGCGCTGGGGCTGGTGCCGCCGGATGCGGCAATGGCGGACCTGCCGCCAGGCTATCGCCACTGGACCGACCTAAGCGTCGCGGACCGCGCGGTCTATGCCGCACGGATGGAGGTACATGCCGCAATGCTCGAGGCGATGGACCACCATGTCGGTCGCCTCATCGCGCACCTCAAGGCCAACGGGCAGTACGACAACACAATCTTCATCTTCGCGTCCGACAACGGTCCCGAGCCATCACGCGGCGACGACAATCACTTGCTCAGGGCGTGGCACCGCGTGGTGGGATATCATGTCGGGCTCGACGGCATGGGCGGGCGCGGCAGTTGGGGCTTCATCGGCCCCGAATGGGCGGCGGCGACGGCAACTCCGGGCGCCTGGTTCAAATTCTACGCCACCGAAGGCGGCGTGCGCGTGCCACTGGTCATCGCCGGTCCGGGCGTCGCGGCCGCACGCATCGACGCGCCCGCCATGATGACCGACATCGCCCCGACGCTGCTCGAATGGATCGGCGCGCCGATCGGCGGTACCGAACGAGGCGTTCGCCCGATTACCGGGCGCAGCCTCGTTCCGGTCCTGACCGGGAAGGCCAAGAGCGCCTATGCCAAGGACGAAGTGCGGGTTATCGAGGTTTCGGGCAACACCGCGCTTTACAAGGGCGATTTCAAGATCACCCGCAGCGTGCTGCCCCTTGGCGATGGCCGCTGGCGGCTGTTCGATGTGGCAAGTGATCCAGGGGAATCCACCAATCTCGCCATCGCACGCCCCGAGCTCCTGACCGAAATGGTGGCGGAATATGACGCCTATGCCGCGCGCATGGGCGTGCTAGCGATGCCTGACGATTATGATTCCGCGCAGCAGACTGTAACGAACAACATCCGTCAGATGCTCGCAAACTATCCATGGCTTTATGGTGTGATGACGGGGGGTATGGTGCTTGCCGGAGTTTTGATCTGGGGCCTTTACAGGGTGCTGCGCCAGCTTTTCGGCCGATCCGCCGGAAGATCGCCGCTGCCCGGAGTTCCGGGCTAGAGCGCCCGTTCGTGGACCTGTGACCTGCGAGATTTTCTATCGTCCTTGATCGCTCGTTAATGCATGGTATTAGTTTGCCGTGCTACAAGCGGAGGAAGGTTGGCGTAGCGCCCGGATGAAAGGAGCCTGATTGTGGTCTGGTTTAAGCGTTTTGGATTGGTCGCAGTCGTCCTTGTCCTCATCGGGGCGTTGGCAGCCTACGCATTGCAGGCGCGCCTCGGCACGTGGCTGTTCGACCGCGGCACGGCGCAGCGCATGGTCGTCGACAATGTCGCGAAGCGGGATGACGGTCTGCATGTCGGATTGTGCGGCACAGGCTCGCCCATGCCCAACCTCGATCGCGCGGGGCCGTGCAACGTCGTGATCGCCGGCAAACAGATGTACGTCGTCGATATCGGCGAAGGCGGCGGCGAGACGCTGAATGTGATGGGCATCAGCCCCGGCAAGGCCGACGGGCTGCTGCTGACCCATTTCCATTCCGACCATATCGACGGCTTCGGCCCCCTAATGCTCTTCCACTGGACCCGCGGATCCAGCACCGCGCCGCTGCCGGTTTATGGCCCGAAGGGTGTCGAAGCGATCGTCGCTGGTTTCAATGCTGCCTATGCGACCGACAATACCTATCGCATTGCGCACCACGGGCCACAGGTGGTCCCGCCGAGTGGCGCGGGTGCCATTGCTCGCCCGTTCGAAATGGCCGGTTCGGCGACGATCGTGTTGCAGCGTGACGGCCTCAAGATCACCGCCTTCACGGTCAACCATGATCCGATCAAGCCCTCGGTCGGCTATCGCTTCGACTATAAGGGACGGTCGCTGTGCATAAGTGGTGACACCAAGAAATCGCCCAATCTGGAAGCCGTCTGCAAGGGCGTCGACATTCTCGTTCACGAGGCGCTGAATCCCGCCTTGGTGCAGAAAATGGAAGCGGCCGCGGCGGCGAATGGCCAGGCGGGCGCGGCGAAGATCATGCACGACATTCAGGATTACCACACCACACCCCAGGAAGCGGCCGAAAGCGCGCAGGCCGCCGCTGTTGGGATACTGGTCCTTAGCCATCTTGTCCCGCCCTTGCCGAGCCGATGGCTCTACGCCGCCTTTCTCGGCGATGCCAAAAGCCGCTTTTCCGGCCCGATCGTGGTTGGCGAGGACGGCATGATGTTCTCGCTGCCCGCCGGCAGCAAGACGATCAACCGGACCCGGTTGATGTAAGGCACCGGCGGTCCCGCCTTTGCCAATGGGCTCCCCCCGCCCCTTACCTCCCACCCCCAATGAAGGAATGAAAGATGAAGATGATGTATCGCATCGCCGCCGTCCTGGCGGCAACGTTAGCCTTGGCTCCCGCAGCAAATGCCCAGATGTATGACATGGCCTTATCGCAGCTGACGTCGAAGTTTAAGGCATCCGACAAGAATGGCGATGGCAAGCTCAGTTTGCAGGAAGCCAAGGACGGCGGAATGTCGCGTGTTGTCGCCAATTTCGCGACGATCGACAGCGACAAGGACGGTTACGTGACCTTCGCTCAGCTTAAGGCGCAGCTGGATGCACGCTACAAATAAGTGCTGAAGCAATCGGGACGCGTTGGCAGCTGATCCGACGCGTCCCATCATCCGCCGCGCAGACGCTCACTGCGGCGGGAACTCCCAAAGGATGCGACCTACCGCAGCTCAGATACTGACTTGACGTCCTCAGGACGCGACCCGGGGTTTAGCCTCATCGGCGCCCATCTGACGCGCCAGCGCGAACAACGTGCCGGCAACGACCACCTCGACCAGGATCATGTCGAGCGCCAAACCTGCTCCATGGGCCAACCATGCGATCACGCGGCCGGTTGCAGCGAACAGCAGCATCATGATCGGGGGATAAAGCCAAACCGACCGACTGGTGCGAAGTGCGATCAGTATTGCTCCTCCCATGGTCAGGAATAAGGCGGCAAGATCGCCGATTTGGGTGCTCAGTCCATTGCCCTCCAGCAGCGGCATTCGCATCCGTGCCGACACCAGACCCGGCACGAATAGCCAACCAAGCCCCACCAAAATGAAAACCATCGCGGGTAGGCTTACCCCGATTTTCCAGACTTTGCGCATTACTCATCCGCTCCCATCAGGGTCTTGATGCTTCAGATACCGGCAATGCGCAGCAGCCGGACCAGAACTGCAAAGGTCCACGGCGCCACGTACCGTAGCCGGGGCTTGCGGGCTTCCGCCGCGCTGACGATCTTGCGCACGATCGTGTCGGTCGACCCGACCTCCAGAAACTGCAATCTTCTGTGGCTCGCTTTTCGGCGAGCCTCGATTTGCGCTTGTGAGAAGATCGATCCCTCCTCCTCGATCGCCTCGAACTGGCTATTCAACAGTTGCTGGTTGAAGCCGGTATTGTACGGACCAGGTTCGACGACTGAAACGTGGATGCCTTTGCCAAGGGCCTTCATTTCTTCGCGCAGGCCAGCAGCTGCGGCTGAGATGGCGAATTTGGTCATCGAATAGGGCATCACGAACGGCTCGGGGATGCGACCCACGATCGAGCTCATGAAAATGACCGTCCCGCCGCCGCGCGCGATCATGCTGCGGATGGCGATTTGCGTCAGTTCCAGTGAGGAGAACAGATTAACCTCGAACAGGCGCCGCACCCGGTCAATCTTAACGTCTGCCAGCGATCCGGATAGGTTTTGTGCGGCGTTGTTGATGAGGACATCGAGTTCCAGGCTAGCGATCTTCGACCGATCCTCGGCTTTCGTGATGTCCAACTTGAACACACGCGCCGAGGATCCCAGCTCAAGCTGCAACGCGGAGACCTCGGACTCCGAGTATGTCGTAACGTAAACGGTGTGACCTCGCGCCAAGAGCCGTTTGGCGGTATCCTTACCTATGCCCGTCCCGGCACCGGTGATGAGTATTGTCTTGGTCATCGCATATTCTTTGATAGGCCGGGCAGGACACAACGATTGATCAGCGCATTGGCAGGTCGGACAGGGCGATGATGCCGTCCTCATCTTGGTCGACCAACGCGAAGATATCGCGTTCGGGCTTGTCCCATTCGGCGCGCGTCAGCCGTCCGTCGCCGTTCTTGTCGGCCATCGCCAGAACCTGCTCCAGCTTCGCAGTAAATTTGCGCCTGGCAATTCGTATCCGCGGTGCGTCTTCCTCGCTTACCACGCCGTTTCCGTTGCGATCGAGCCTGGCGAAAATGTCGGCGCGATGCGCGTCATATTCCCTGCGGGTGACCTTGCCGTCGCCGTTGACATCGGCATTGGTGAGAATGTCGCGAAGCCTTTCGAGTTGCTCCGCCGAGGGTCGCTGCTGGGCCGTAGCCGGGAAACAAACACACGCCAAGGCGGCTGCGGCAAAGATGCGGGTGGGATGCTTGATCATGGTCGTGCTCCATTGGTTTCGCCAAAGCCGCCGTTGCGCGAAAGTGACGGCCGATGCCTCTTATTAATGTAATATATTACGACAGCAAGACGTGATTGCGGTGCGCGCGTTCATTCAGCAGGGAGCGCTGGCTCGGGATGCGCGGTCTTTGCCCGACGGATTGCGCGTTTTTTGGGATTTTTGCCATTGCCCGACGCGGCGTAATGTCACATATTAATTGTGAGTTTCGACTTGGCGTCGGGTGTAGAAAGCTGGAAATTTGATGGCGAAAGTTCTGAGCTTGGCGGTTCGCGTGCCGCCGTTGTTGCTGTGCATTCTGTTCGGGTTCCTGGGAATCAGGTCGATGACCAACCCTGATCGGGCAGCAACGTTTTTCGGGTACGCGTTTCCAAATACCGGGCTTGGGCTAAGCTCGTTTGTCGGACATTCGGTCAGTTGGGCGCTCACGATCGCGCTCTGCTTGGCTCTCGGTCTCATTCGCAAGGAACGCAGCTGGTTTTACTCGGCGATGATGCTGTTTGGGTTCTTCGCACTGGGACGGATTGCCGCGACACTCTTTCATGGGGCGCCGGTTCATCCCGAGCGCCTCCTACCGGAACTGGCGTTTACAGGCCTGCTCTACCTAGCAGCGCGGCAAACGCCCCACACCAGCCGGTAAGCGCGCGGGCGGCGCAGAATCGCGACAATTGAAGGGGAGTAAGACATGGTTGAGGCAATCCTGATCGGAATCGGTGCGCTGGGCGCAGCAGCGGCAGCGGGCGCGTTCGCGATCACCCGGGACGGGGCAACGGTGACCCCTCAGGGGTCAGGCCGGGTCAGCACTGCCTCGGGCACTTTTGAGGGCTTCCCGCTTCCCGACTATGCACAAGAATTCGTGACCGATGCCCACAAGAGCTACCTGATCGAGGTTGAGCCCGGGATCAAGGTGCACGTTCTTGAAGTCGGTGAAGGCTATCCGATCTTTATGCAGCACGGCAATCCGACTTCGGGCTTTCTCTATCGCAAAGTGGCCGAACACCTGCCGCTCGACAGGGTGCGCGTGATCATGCCGACCCTCGTCGGGCTTGGCTTTTCGTCGAAGGTGCCGGTCAGCATGCATACAGCGGCCAACCACAATCGCTGGATCAACGCGGCGCTGCGGCAACTCCGGCTCGAGCAACTAATCTATGTCGGGCAGGATTGGGGCGGGCCTGTCGGCGTTGGTGCGCTGGCGCTATCGCCCGGATTGGTCAAGGGCATCGTCATCATGAACACCGCGATCCGCGTGACCGAGGTCAAGACCAGCCTGTCCAAGATCCATAACCTGATGAAGACCCCGATTGTCGGCGAATACCTGGGGAATGTCCGCAATGCCATCTTCAGGGGCCTGCATCGTCCGCAGCACGATCCCGCCTCGATGCCGCAAGCGGTCAAGGACCTCTATGCACGCCCGGTGCGCGAAAGCGGCAATCACAAGGCACCGCTGGCAATGATGCGAATGGTGCCCGATGGGCCCGATCATCCAAGCACCCCGGTGATGCGGGAGCTCGTTCCCTATGTGCGCTCGCTCGATGTCCCGGTCGAGATCGTTTGGGGCATCAACGATCCGATCCTCGGCAATGCTGTACCTGCGATGCTCGAGAACTTTCCGCAAGCACGGGTGACCGAGACGTCGGCCGGGCATTTCCTTCAGGAAGAAGTTCCCGAAGTCATCGCCGAAGCGGTGCTGCGAGTGCTGGGCGCGGTCCGCCAAGGCGAGCCGCAGGAAAGCGTCGCAGCCAACGATTAGCGCACCAGCGTGCAAGGTTACCGGGCGTAACGGTTTCCTTGGCGAATGTATTCCGGTGCGAAGAAGGCCGAGCATTAGGGACTTGCCCCCGGCCGGCTTTGTGACTATTTAATGTATGACATTAGATCGCGATCACCCAATTCAGCGCGGCTCACACGCAAGCACGCTGGCGGGTGCCATTCGTCGCGATCCGCAAGCGAGAGGCCTACAGCAATGACGACCGTTCTCGACAGGGAGTCGATCAAGCAGAAATATGCCGCCGAACGCGCCAAGCGCCTGCGGCCCGAGGGCAATGAGCAGTATCAGCGGCTCTCGGGCAAGTTCCAGGATATGGCGGCCGATCCGCATACGCCCTTCGTCCCGCGCGATCCGGTGACCGATCATGTTACCTTTGCCTTTATTGGCGCCGGGATGTCCGGACTGGTCACCGGTGCACGCCTTAAAGAGGCGGGGATCGAGAGCGTCCGGCTGATCGACAAGGCCGGCGGGGTCGGCGGTACCTGGTACTGGAACCGCTATCCCGGCGTGCGCTGCGATACGGCGGCGATGATCTACCTGCCGCTGCTCGAGGAAACCGGCTACATGCCGTCCGAGAAATATGTGCGCGGCCCCGAAATCCTCGCCCATTGCGAACGGATCGCGAAGCACTATGGCCTTTACGACAAGGCCTTGTTCCACACCGAAATCGATTCGGTCGAGTGGCAGGAAGATGCAAGGGTGTGGCGCATCACCACCAATCGCGGCGATGATTTCACTGCCAAATATCTGGGCATGGGAACCGGCCCGCTGCACGTTGCCAAGCTGCCGGGGATTCCGGGGATCGAGAATTTCAAAGGCAAGCAGTTCCACACCAGCCGGTGGGATTATGACTATACCGGCGGCGATGCCCTTGGTGCGCCGATGGACAAGCTAAAGGACAAGCGCGTTGCCGTGATCGGCACCGGCGCCACCGGGGTCCAGTGCATCCCCCAGATGGCAAAGACCACAGGCCACCTGTTCGTTTTCCAGCGCACCCCGTCATCGGTCGATGTGCGCGGCAACCACCCGATCGATCCGGACTGGTTCGGCAGGATTGCCAAGGCGGGCTGGCAGAAGCGCTGGATGGACAATTTCGTCGACAATATGGGGCGTGGCCTCCCGTCGGAGGACCTGATTGACGATGGCTGGACTGCAATATCGCGCCGCATCCGGGAAAAGGTTCTGGATGGCCGACCAATGTGGGCAGCCAAGCTGGCGACGCGCGTCGCGGGTGCGTTGGGGCGTCCTCTGCGGCAGGTGAGTCCGGACAAAGTCCACGCAGCGATCGAGGACGCGGACATCGAAAAGACGGAGGAAATCCGCGCCCGAGTCGATTCGGTCGTGAAAGACCCGGAAACTGCGGCGCATCTGAAGGCTTGGTATTCGCAGCTCTGCAAGCGCCCGTGCTTCAGCGACGAATATCTCGATGCCTTCAATTTGCCCAACACCACGCTGGTCGACACCGACGGCAAGGGGGTCGAGCGCATTACCGAAACCGGGCTGATGGTGGGCGGCAAGCACTACGAGGTCGATTGCATCGTCTACGCATCGGGGTTCGAGTTCGGGGCCAATTTTCAAATGAAAACCGGTTTCGACATCAAAGGCCGGAATGGCGAACTCTTGTCGGAATACTGGGCTGACGGGCTGCGGACCCTGCACGGCTTGCACGTTCCCGGTTTTCCCAACGCATTCATGGTGCAGATGAATCAGGCCGCCAATATGGTGAGCAACATCCCGCACAATATCGTCGATCACGCCGCGACCGTGGCGCAGGTGATCGCCCATGCCGAGCGAGAAGACTATGCCGAGGTCGAGCCGACCGAAGAGGCAGTGTCCAAATGGGTCGATCTCATCCTGACCGGAGGCGGATCGCTGATGGCGTCGGCCGACTGCACGCCCGGTTTCTGGAACAATGAAGGCCAAGGCTGGAGCAAGGAATTCCGGCAGTCACAGGGTCATCCGGGCGGTGCAGAGGGGTATTTCGGTCATATCGACGCATGGCGTCGATCTGGCACTTATTCTGGTCTTGTCTTCAGTAAGTGACGATCAGTCAGGGCTGACTGCCGTTCCTTGCAGAACATAATTGATTCCATTAACTTTTTGTCGAAACGAGCGCGTTGGGGGCCTCGATGCTAAGAAAGATCCTATACGCCGTTCTTGGACTGATCATCGTCGGAGGGGCCATCGGCTGGTTCAACCGTAATGCGATCATGACTGCGCTGCTGATGCGCCGCATCGAAGCGACCAAGGAATATGTCGCGCCCAATCGGGAAGTCGTGTGGGATCAGGGGCCGAGCCAGGCCGACACGCCCGCCTCGCAAAGGCCGCCGAACGTGGTGTTCATCCTGTTCGACGATTTCGGTTATAATGACCTCAGTACCTTTGGCGGCGGCGTTGCGGGCGGCAAGGTGCCCACCCCGAATATCGACAAGCTCGCGGCGCAGGGCGCGATCTTCAATCAGGCCTATTCCGGCACGTCGACCTGTGCGCCGTCGCGCGCCATGCTGATGACGGGTCGCTATCCGACCCGCACCGGGTTCGAATTCACGCCGATCCCCGATGGCATGGCCAAGGCGCTGCCGATCTTCGCAGCAGGCATGGATCGCGGGGCATTGCCGCCGACCGTTTTCAATCCCGAGTTCGACGAAAAGGCAATGCCCTTCAAGAACCAGGGGCTTCCGGGTTCGGAAGTCACCATTGCCGAACTGTTGAAGAGCAAGGGCTATCATACCGTCCATATCGGCAAATGGCACCTCGGCGAAGCGCCCGAATTCAAGGCCAATGCGCAGGGCTTCGACGAGAGCCTGAACATGCATAACGGAATGTATCTCAGGGAAGACGATCCGAACGTCGTCAATGCCAAGCTCGATTTCGACCCCATCGACAAGTTCTTTTGGGCAAAGCTGCAATTCGCTGCGACCTTCAACGGCAGCAAGCCCTTCGAGCCGGGCGGCTACATCACCGATTGGTGGACCGACCAGTCGCTGAAGGTCATCGAAGCCAACCGCAACCGACCATTCTTCCTGTATATGGCCCATTGGGGCGTGCACACGCCGCTCCAGGCGACACGGCAAGACTTTGAGGCCGTCGGCGACATCAAGCCGCATCGCTTGCGGGTCTATGCCGCCATGGTCCGCGCGCTGGATCGCAGCGTTGGACGGATCATGGCGAAGCTTGACGAGGAAGGCCTTGCCGACAACACCATCGTCGTGCTCAGCAGCGACAATGGCGGGGCGGGCTACGTCGGGCTGCCTAAAATCAATGCGCCCTATCGCGGCTGGAAGATCACGCTGTTCGAAGGCGGCATTCGCGTGCCTATGTTCGTGCGTTGGCCGCAGCGCATCAAACCGGGCACGCGCATCGCCACCCCTGTGGCGCATATCGATGTCCTGCCGACGCTAGCGGCGGCGGCTGGCACCCCCCTTCCCGGGGACAGAATCATCGACGGTCGCAACATCCTCCCGCTGGCGACCGGGACTGGCACCTTCTCCCGCCCCAACAATGCGATCTTCTGGCAGTCGGGTGCTTATCAGGTAGTGCGCGCGGGCGACTGGAAGCTCCAGATCGACGGAACGCGTCAAAAGACATGGCTGTTCGACCTTGCTGCGGACCCTACCGAGAAGAACAATCTCGCCGGAAAGCAGCGAGGCAAGGTCGCCGAGCTGAAGCAATTGCTGGCTGCCCATCACAAGGGGGCGGTAAAACAGCTCTATCCCTTCAAGCTCGCCAGCCCGGTTTTGGTCGACAAGACCGAAGGCCAGAAGGCTGTTCCCGGTGACGAATACGTGATCTGGCCGAATTAGCTGGAGAACAGGCGGACCGGGATGGGTCGCCTGGCCGCTACATACCTTGAGAGAAAACCATCGGCGTACCCGCCGTCCACTGGATGCCTCCATCGTTCATGGCAACGCACTGCGCACCCAAATTGCCTCTTGCGAAACTGTGTTTAATGTTTCACATTAATGTATCACAGTAAAATGGCCGGCGCGATGATGCTGTCCGATGGGAGGGAAATCATGGGCACTAATCGGAGTCTCGCGCAGCAGTTGAAGGCAACGTTGTTCGCCGGTACCGCGCTTCCGGTCCTTCTGCTGGGTTTGGCAACACCCGCGATTGCACAGGATCGCGGTACTCCCGATCAGGAAGACCCGGCGTTGGCGTCGCAGCGTGTCTCCGACATCGTGGTGACCGCCAACAAGCGCGAAGAGACGCTGCAAGACACCCCGATCGCGGTTTCAGTGGTGGAAGCGCAGGAGATCGAACGGGCCGAGATCCAGGACCTGCTCGACCTCCAGACGCTGGTTCCTTCGCTCGCGATTCGGCAGGGCCAAACCTCGGGCAATACCAATTTCTTCATTCGCGGCTTCGGCAATGGCCAAAACGCGATCGGGCTCGAGCCTTCGGTCGGCGTTTTTATCGATGGCGTCTATCGCTCGCGTTCGGCTGCTGCGATTTCCGACTTGCCAAACCTTGAGCGCGTTGAAGTCCTGCGCGGCCCCCAATCGACCCTGTTCGGCAAGAACGCGTCAGTGGGCGTGATCTCGGTGACCACCCGCAAGCCAAGCTTCGAGCGGGGCGGCCATATCGAAAGCAGTTTCGGCAACTACGGCCTGCACCGATTCGAGGGCTATGTGACCGGCCCGGTCACCAATACGGTTGCGGTGGCCTTGGGCGGCAGTCTCAACCGGCGCGGCGGCTATGTCGAGGACCTCGGCACGGGAGACCGTTACAACGAGCGTGATCGATGGGGCATTCGCGGCGAAATCCTGTGGCAGCCTTCGGTCGATGTCAGTTTCCGCCTGATTGGCGACTATGACCGGATCGACGAGAATTGCTGCATCCTTACCAATCTGGTTGAGGGCCCGACCGGGGCCAGCATTCGGGCGCTGGGCGGGCGCTTCGTTTCGCAAGACCCGTTCTCCTACAACGTGTCCTACGACATCGTCCCCAGCAACCGGATCAAAAACTACGGCGCATCCCTGCAGGGCGACATCGATGTCGGCTTCGGGACGCTCACCAGCATTACGGCCTATCGCCGCAATGACGTTAATTCTCAATTCGATCCCGATGCCACGAGCCTGAGATTATTCTCAACCAACACGGCGCAATCGGAAATCGAAACATTCACGCAGGAAGTCCGGCTGCAGTCCAACGGGACAGGAAAGTTGGTAGATTGGATGATTGGGGGCTTCTATTTCGATGAGCGCCTGAAATCCGGTAACGATCTGTTCTACGGTGTTGATTACCGTCGCTATCTGGGCGCGCTGCTGAACAACCCTACGCAGGTTACCACATTTGAGGCGTTCGCCGGGGTGCCAACCGGAACTTTCGCCGCGCCCGGGCAGGGCATTTCGGAGCGGAGCAATCAGGGCAACACCGCTTGGTCAATCTTTGGCAATATCGACCTCCACCTCACTGACCGCCTGACCGCCACCTTCGGGATCAGCCATATCGAAGATCGAAAGGACGTCTCAGTCACCGCGCTCAGCACAGACGCCTTGGCCGCGACCAATCTCGATCAGCTCGGCTACACCGCAACGCTCAGAACCCTATTGGCCCAGCGCGGTATAAATTTGCAGAATCCGGCGTCAGTGGGGCCGTTTGTGGCAGCCAACCCGGCCATCTATGCACAGGTCCAGCAGCAGGCGCTGGCGACCGCACTCGGCAGCGCCAACCCGTTCAACGCCCTGCGGGCGCTGCAATTCTTCCCGCCTTTCGTCAGTTTCCCCAATGCGGTGGAAGATGGGCGTTCGCGCGACAACAGCACTGATTTCACGGCCCGCCTCGCCTACAAGCTCACAGATCAGCTCAGCGTCTATGCGTCTTATGCAACGGGCTTCAAGGCGAGTTCGTGGAATCTGTCGCGTCAAAGCAAGCCAACATCGGCGATCCTCGTCCCTGGCAATCCGGTAGTCGATCCGGTCACGCGGCAGGTTCTGCGGGCGACGCCGCCTTCGCCCATCACAAGTGCCGGGCTATATTCGACCAACCTTACACCCGGAACGCGCATCGCATCGCCTGAGGACGCAGAAGTCTATGAGTTGGGGATCAAGGGCACGTTCAATAGCTTTGCCTTTACCGCCACGGTCTTTAACCAGACCCTGAAAAACTTCCAGACCACCGTTTTCACGCAGAACGGTTTCGTGTTCGCCAATGCGGCCAAGCAATCGACCTTTGGCGTCGAGGTCGACTTCCGCTGGAGCCCGCTCGACGGTCTGTTCTTCACCGGGGGCGCGACGTTCCTCGATCCGGTCTATGATAGCTTCCCCAATTTCGGGCCGGGCATCGACATCTCCGGACAGCAGCCGCAGGGCGTTGCCAAGACGCAGTTCACGCTTGGCTCGAACTACAATTTTTCAATCGGCAATCTCGACGCTTTCGTGCGGGCGGATTGGCAGCATATCGGCAATTCGCCGTTTCTTGATGATCCGAATGAAGCAGCCACGATTGCAGCCGCGGGCTACTCACGCGAACAAAACCTCGTGAACATGTCGGTCGGAATCAAGACTGCACGCGGGTTTGGCGTCTCCTTATGGGCGCGCAACCTGTTCGACGACCAATATATCGTCTTCGCCTCGCCCGCGCTGGCACAGGCCGGCACGATCAATGGCGCACCCAACCAGCCCCGCACCTTCGGGGTGACGTTGCGCAGATCGTTTTAATCCGAGGACTTCGACAACAGGGCACTGCCATCAGGGTAGCCGCAGAAATGAAGTGACTTGGGCCTCTGCTCGCGCGTGTTGGTTGCGATCGTGTCGACGGTGATGGCCGCGATGATCGCAAGCCATCGTGCCAACTTAATCTGCCCAAGATTGCCCCGGTCCGCGCGATCCAAGGCTAACCTGATCGGCCGTCAGCAGAGATCGGTTGGAACATATTATTTGGCGGGGGACAGCCCTTGCTGCTCCATTCGCCAGACGAGCTGATCGACGCGATCTTGTCCGAAGAACGGCTCGCCCCCGAATACCATCATCGGGACACCCCAATGCCCGGCTTCCCGCTGATCGCGTTGGTTTTGCTCGACTATCGCGCGGTAACGGTCGGCGTCATTGTCGACGGCGTGCGACAACTCGTCATAGTCGAGCCCCGCGCGTTCTGTCGCTTGTCGCAGATGGTCGCCTTCATGCCAGTTATCGACCTCGCCGGACCAGATAATGTGGCTGACTTCTCGCAAGAAGGGCAGCCCGCGGCGCCGTTCAGCCGCGGCGACCCCAAGGTGCGTGAGCCGATGAATATACGGCTGTTCAACTCGATAGTCCCCGGCCACCATGCGGACAGGATCGGGCCGGGGCCATCGGTAGGGTAAGCCGAGAAACTCGGCCTGACGGGTCGTGTCGCGTAAAAGGTAAGGCGTCCAGAGGGGATCACGCGCGTCGAAGAACTCCGGCGTCCTCACCGCCAGGGGGTAAACCGGACGGACGTTGCAATCCACGTCATAGGTGCGCTGAATTTCCAGTAGCCGAGGCACGATGAAATAGGAATATGGTGACCGAAAAGACCAGTAAAGATCATATTCAAGCATTTTTGAACCTCTCACCTCGCAATATATGCAGATTATTGCTGCAAAACTGACATCCGCAAATATCGCGAATATAAAATCTCCACTTTGGCGGACCGTTTCACTGACAGCGGACCAGCTCCATGAATGGCACACCCCACCAGCGCCGAGCCTTCGGGGCGACGGTGCGCCGGTTGGTTTATTGCCTGTCCGACGTGTACCTCAAGCACCGAGCTTCCTAAGGTTCTCCTCGTGCATAGTCTTGTCGATCCGATAGGTAGCAATGACCGCAATCATCGCAATCCATAGCGCCAGGACGATTGGCACATAATAGGCCCCCATCCGCCAGATTGCATCGTCACTGACGTCCTCAGGCTTGTCGCCCGGCGAAAGGCCCGCGAGTGTAAGGATCGTCGTTGCGGTCATCACCCCAATGCCGCGCACGGCCTTGTCGATGAACGTCTCGGCGGCGATAAGGACGCCCTCCGATCGTCGGCCCGTCCTCAGTTCGCTGTCCTCGACTAGATCTGCCAGCATGGAGGCGAACAAAATCTGGAAACAGATGATCAACCCGACATCAATGACGTTAGTTATGGTTACGAACCAAAAGATGAAGGGCGTCCCGTTGGGCGGGAGCACGTCCGCCAGGCGCAGGATGATGGGTACTGGTGCGCCGACGAAGGCCAGTAGCCCGACAAGGATCGCGCCGCGCTTTTTGCCGAACCAGCGAGAGACGCGCGGCGCCAGAACGAGCCCGATCCCGGCAGCGAGGAAGGTGCCGATGAAGATCGCGCCGGTCTGCCGCTCGTTGAATGCCCAGAAATAGGTGAGGAAATAAAGCGACAGGCCGGCGGCAAGCCCGCCAGCGATGGCCGCCAGCATGGCCGCGATGAACAGCGAGCCGAAGGAACGGTTTGAAAGCGTCTCGATCAGGTCGCCAAAGATGATCCCGATGGTCAGCTGGCGTCTGGGCGGCGGAGACTTCAGATAGGGAATGCGCGCATGGGTGCCGCCCGCGCTGATGAGGATCGACAGCAGAATGACCAGCGCACCGACCAGCCCGTAGACCGGGTAGGCATCGCGGTTGAACCGCCCGTCAGCGATGGTAGTGGTCACGAATATCGGGAACAAGATCGCAAAGGCCCATACCGACACCGCGTTGCCGCCTACCCAGGCGAGAAAATATCTCAAGCTGTAGAGCGAGGTGCGCTCGTGATAGTCCGGTGTAAGTTCGGGAACGAGCGCGCTGGCAGGTGTGCGGTAGAAGGTGATCGCGGTTCGCACGATCACGGACAGCGATAGCAGGTACCAGAATAGCGCTGTCTGGGTGGCGTGCTCAGGCGGCGTCCAAAGGAAGTAGAAGCTCACCGCGAGCGGGATCGCCGAGGCATAGAGATATGGATGACGCCTGCCCCAGCGCGAACGAAGGTTGTCGGACCAGTAGCCGACGATGGGGTCGCTGATCGCATCGCACACCAGCGAAATCATGAGGGCCAAACCGACCAACCGCGCATCGAGGCCGACCACCTGACTGTAGAAGATCAGCAGAAAGAAATCGAACGCCGCCGCAGTCACGCCCGGCGCGATCGCACCAACGCCGAATGCCAGCTTGGTGGACCGCGGAAGCGGCGGCGGGGCGCCATCCCGCTGCGCAGGTTCGATCGCTTGCGGACGATCCGACCCGGGTGCAGATCCAAGTGCATCGGATTGATTGTCCACGCATTCGCTCCTTTCGCCCGTCAGCGGCAGTTGCAAGCCGAAAGCGCGATCTTCTACCCTTGGCGCTCAGCCGGAGAGTGTGGTATCCCATGGCCTGCATTAATGCGCAATATTAGATACGAGAGAAATGCCCCGTTCTTCACATCAAGATACGCGGTCTGCCCTGCTTCAGTCCGCACAACGTCTCATCGCCGAGCGAGGCTTGGGGATGGTCTCCGTCAAGGACATCACCCGCGCGGCGGGTGCGCGCAATCCAAGCGCGGTGCATTACCACTTCGGCAATGTGGAAGAGCTGATCAAAGAGGTTTTCACGCAGCGTTACAAGGCGATCGAGCAGGAACGCGCTCTGCGTCTCGCCAAGGTCGATGAAGCGGATCCGGCGCGGCGCCTCGTTGCTCTGACGGCGGCGGCAATTGCCCCCTTCATGGAGTCGTGCCTTGACGAAGAGGGGCGGCTCTATGTCAGGTTCTGCCTCCAGTTCTCGACCGATCCGCGCTTTAACTTACTCGAGTTGGTTACCGAATACGGCATGCCAAGCCTACTTTCGTTGCGCGCCCAGGTCGTGGAATGTGTGACCTATATTCCCGGTGACGTTGTCAATGCGCGACTACGCCATGCCTTTTCGATATCTCTCGTGCAGGCGGCGGACTATGTCCGTCAGCTGGAGGCGGGATTGCAGATCACAGCCGAATCCGCAGTCCGCGAAGCCGCCGCGACGCTGGCGGGCTACATCGGTGCGAGGGTCCGGTAAGCGTGGCGCTTGCTTGAAAGGCGCTTGGCTAAACGACCTTTTTGCGAAGGGCGCTGTCAGAGCAATTTGGCAGGTGCTCGAGGGTAATGATATCGAGCGCGGATGAGCCGCAGATCCAGGGCGAAACCCGCCAGCGGCTCTGTCAGAGCAAATGCACCGATCGTTAGGATCTGGACGATACCGAGCTGGGATGCCTCGCCCCCGCAAGCCCGCCAGTTCATTTCGCTATTTCAACTCATCGCCTGAAGTGATCCGGCTGGTGGTGATGATGTACGTGCGGTTCCCGCTCAGTTTGCGGAACGTTGAGGACCTGCTGTTCGAGCGCGGGATCGACATCTGCCATGAGACAGTGCGGCATTGGTGGAACAGGTTTGGACCGATGTTCGCCGGCGAAATCCGCCGGCAAAGGGTGTCGCGGATGCGGGGGTTCCGCCACTGGCGGTGGCACCTCGACGAGATGTACGTGAAGCTGAATGGCGAGATGGTGTACCTCTGGCGCGCGGTCGATCAGGAAGGCGAGGTTCTCGAAAGCTACATCACGAAGTCCCGCGACAAGGAAGCCGCGCTGCGCTTTATGAAGAAGGCGCTGAAGCGCCACGGCTCTCCGGAAACGATCAACACGGACGGCCTGGCATCGTACAAGGCAGCGATGAAGGTGCTCGGCAATACCGAGAAGCAGGAGGTCGGACGCTGGGCCAATAACAGGGTGGAGAATAGCCACCTCTCGTTCCGACGACGGGAACGAGCGATGCTCAGATTCAGGCGGATGAAGTCGCTACAGAAGTTCGCCAGCGTCCACGCCAACGTCCACAATCACTTCAATCTCGAACGCCATTTAGTTGATCGCCAGACCTTCAGGGAACGCCGCTCGTCCGCGCTGGCCGAATGGCAATCCCTTGCGCACTGAGCCGTGACCCCAAAGCCCGAGCCGCATCGTCCAGAGACGAGTTCGTTTTAGACTGACAGCACCCTCCTGAGGGCAAGGCAAAGTTGACCGCTTCCGACTCCGATACTGCCGTTGAGTCGTCGCGGCCACTTTCCCCAAACCAGTCGGGCAGTTTTGCTCGTTGCGGCAGACCACCTCGGGCGACGAGTTGAAACAGCGGAAAGGAGAGGGAGGTTTTTTCTCTGGATCTGCGGCTCATTCGCGCCCGCTAGCAGCACTCTGCGCTCACTGCCACATTGGTTTGACAGCGCCGGCGAATGCCCCGCGCATGCCTGTTCATGGCCGGCGTGAGGGCGTTTCGGTGGCTGATGGCCCCCCGTTTAGGCCGGGTGCCGCCGCTTCAGGCGACGGCGCGCAGCGGCGGGCCAGCGCCCAGAAAGTTCCGGATCAGCGCCATTGTCTCATCAGCCTGATTGACCAAAAACAGATGCCCACCGCCCTTGATGATTTCCAGCCGCGCATCGGGGATCAGGGTTTTCAGGATCTTGCCGTTGGCCAGCGGAACGATCTGGTCATCATCACCCATCAGGATGAGGGTAGGGGCCGAGATTAAGGGCAGGAAAGGGACGCTGGTCCAGCCTATCATGGCGATCAACTGGCCCAGATATCCGAGCGTGCTGGGCGGGCTGATGCGGCTGGCGTGGCCGCCGGCGCCATTGGTATTGCCGCCATAGAGCGTGCGGAAATGCTTCAGCATGAAATCGGGATCGGTATAGCGGCGCGGATCGGCCATTTTCGACAGCGCTGCCAATTTGCCCGGCACCATTAGCATGCCGGCCGACGTGGCGGCCAGCACCAGCTGCCCGGTGCGGCGGCCATATTGCCAGGCGAATTGCTGGGCCATGCCGCCGCCCCAGCTCACCCCCATCACGTCGACCTTGTCATGGCCGAAATCGCTGATGATCCGTTCGGCAATGCGGGCGATCATCCATGGGCGATAGGGCACCAGCGGATCGGGCGATTCGCCCACACCGGGCATGTCGAACGTGATGACCTCGCGATCATCCAGCAGTTCGGGCAGGGGCGCCATCAGTTCGATATTGGCACCGATGCCATTGAAGAACAGCAGCGGCCGGTTGGAACCGCTGCCGCGGCGGGGCTGCCAGCGCGCCACCCGCAATGTACGTCCATCAACCTCCTTGATGTGGAATTCGGGGGTGTGGCTGACGGTCATGAACAGTCCTTTCAATCAAAGGCGTAGCGGCCGGGGGCTTTGTCGCCCGGCGGGTGGTCGGCATTGCCCAGTTCGGCCGGCGCGGGCTTGAGGTTGCCAGAGCGATCCTTCAGCCATTCGGCCCACAGCGGCCACCAGCTGCCGGGAAACTCCTGCGCCAGCTTCAGCCATTTCTCCGGCGCTTCCGGCGGCTTCACCTTGGGCGCGCGATAATATTTGGCCTTGGGGTTGCCGGGCGGATTGATGATCGCCTGCACATGGCCCGAATGGGAGAGGACAAATTCGACATTCTGTGAGCCGAACAACTGGGTAGAGCGATAACAGGCCTTCCATGGCGTGATATGATCGGTCACGCCGCCCAGGATGAACAAGTCGCAATCCACCTTGCTGATATCCAGCTGGTGACCAGCAATGGTGGATTTGCCGTGGTTCACGAACGGCTGTTCTTCATAGTTACGCAGATAGTCGCTGTGCAGCGCGGCGGTGAGGTTGGTGGTGTCGTTGTTCCAGAACAGGATGTCGAACGCCGGCGGGTCCTCGCCATGCAGATAATTGTTGACGACATAGTTCCAGACCAGATCATTCGGGCGCAACCAGGCAAACATGCGGGATAGCGACTTGCCCTCCAATATGCCCTTCTTGGCCGAGCGTTCGCGCGCCAGCTTGATGCCGTTGTCTGAAACCAGCGATCCCACCTCGCTGTCGTCACGCTTCGGGTGCAGCACGCACACCATTAGAGTGGCCGAATTGGCGCGCTCGTCGCCGCTCGCTTTCATCTTTGAAAGCAGGGTCGACATGGTGATGCCGCCAGAACAGCCGCCCGACAGATTGATCGTTTCGCTGCCGGTGACGGCACAGATCACATCGATGGCTTTGATGATCTCGTCGATATATTCATTCAGGCCCCAAGCGCGATGCGCAACGGTCGGGTTGCGCCAGCTGATCAGAAACGGCTGCAGGCCTTGGCCAAGCAGAAAACGCATCATGCTCTTTTCCGGGGTCAGATCATTGAGATAGGCCTTGTTGATCTGCGGCGGCACCACCAACACCGGGATTTCGTGCACCTGCTCTGTGGTGGGCGCATATTGGATCAGCTCCATCATCTCGGTGCGGTGGATCACGGCACCGGGCTGGATGGCGATATTCTCGCCGAGCTTGAATGGC
>NZ_NCGB01000038.1:0-42754 GCF_002278865.1 Sphingomonas sp. 28-62-11
GATTGTCAGGGATTTGCCGTTCGAGCGCGGCATCGACCTATGTCATGAAACCGTGCGGATGTGGTGGAACAGGTTTGGGCGAATGTTCGCTGGCGACATTCGGTGGCAGCGTGTCAGCCGAATGCGGGGGCGTCGCCATTGGCACCTGGATGAGATGAACGTGACCCGACGGGCGGCGGAGCCAACCTGAACGGAGAGATGGTTTACCTCTGGCGGACCAACGATCAGAAAGGTGAGGTCCTCGAGAGCTACGTTACGAAAAAGCAATGCGAATCAGCAGCGCTCGGCTTCAAATTGCTTGGCCTGACAGGATCATTGGCTTCACTTTTTGCGCCACAAGCTGGCCCGCCGCTGTGCCTCGGCGATTTGCATGCGCGACATTTTGGATGCCACAAAATCGCGTGCCTTGGTCGCTTCACTTTTCAGCGTAGCATCCGTCGCCCGCGCCTGACTTAAAGTGAACCAAGTATAGGCCTGAGTATAATCTTTGGTCAGGCCTTTGCCATTCAACAACATGATACCCAAATTATATTGTGCATTGGCGTTGCCGCCATCCGACGCCTTAAGGTACCAAGCTGCAGCAGCGGCATCATCATTCGGCAGACCTTTACCTTCGGCATATAAAACGCCGAGATTATACTGAGCGTCGCCATCTCCTTGACCTGCCGCTTTGCGGAACCACTCTGCTGCAATCGAATAATCTTGGTTGACGCCTTTGCCGTTGGTGTAGATTAAGCCGAGGTTATATTGGGCGTTAACATAACCCTGTTCTGCAGCCTTGCCAAACCACATGGCTGCCGCAACATCATCCTTCGCCACACCCTGACCACCAACATACATCACGCCGAGGCTATACTGGGCAGCCGCGCTTCCTTGCTCGGCTGCCTTTCGAAACCAGCCCGCCGCTGCGGTTTGATCGCTGCGAACGCCGATGCCGTTGCTGTACGCAACGCCAAGATTATACTGTGCCGTAGCGTGCCCTTGATCGGCAGCCTGGCGGTACCAGCGAAGCGCTGCCGGGTAATCCTGTGCGACGCCCTGGCCTTTGGCGTACATCCTGCCGAGCTGATATTGCGCCTCAGCGTCACCTTGAGTTGCCATCAGCGTTAGCCGTGCGACGTCCTTTCGGGCGAAGGCGCTGGCCGGGTCCTCGGATGACGTCCCGGCTAGCGTCGGGCGCTTCTGCTGAACCGGCAAAGCCATTGCCAAGCCCGGATCAAAGCTTGTTACCAGAAGCGTACACGCCACCATGGATCGGTAAATCATGCGCATGATTTATGGCCTTTGCAGAAGCGAAGATCGCGGTCGATATTGATGGCGCTGGAGGGAGCGTGGCCTTGAACCGGCAGTGCCATCTTGATCGGGTGATCGCCCATAGGCTTTTGTTCTGCTCATCGCCACGCCACTACGCCGGCTGGTGGCAGATGCCGTTCGCCGATCAACACTTCGCCAACCGCGATGTCCGCCAGATCGATCGTATCGAGCCCATAGTTGAACGCAAAAGTCGCGCGCGCCGTGCGTCGCAGCCGAAGATCGTCGGGTAAATCGATCGTTTCCAGCCCGGCCTCTTTAGTCATTCGGCGGAACACCCGCGCAAGCAACGCCGCATCGGGCCAGGCCGCCAGATAGCGCAGCATGTCGCTGGCATAAACCACGCCACGCCCGTCGAGCAGCCTTTCCTCCGGCACCAACGCCGTTTCCACATGCTCGAACCAGCGGGCAATTTCGAAACCATCGCCCCGCTCGATCAGCCCCTCTCGCAGCGATTCGACGCGCGGGATGGTGACGGGGATCGCAGCGCGTAAATTGCCCGGCGGCAACCCCTCGGGAATCTGGAAATCCTCGGTGCGGCTGCCGCTGCGGGGGCCGAACAGGACGGGCATGCCGAGCGCCGCGAGCCGTGCGACAAAATCAGGCTCGAGGATCGGTAGCGACGGCGCGACGACCATTTTGTAGCCATCGAGCGGGGCATCGACGGGCAGGATATCGACGTCGAGCCCCAACCGCCGGAGCGCCGAGTACATCGCGAAGACGAGCTCCATGTAGCGAAAACTTCGGCCTTGCGGTTGCGCCTCGAACAGCCACGCCGCCTCATAGGAAAACAGCAACGCAACCGATTTGGGCGGTCGACCTAGCCCACCGATCACCGTCAGATCGCTTGCCGCCGCTCGCGCTTCATGCGCGCCCGCATCACCGACACTATCGGGGCGGAGCAGCCCGGCATGGTGCATTTCTTGCCCGAACGGTGCCTGCCGCCAGCGGAAATAGCTGACCAGTTCGGCCCCGTGCGCGGCCGCCTCCAGCGTCCAGAGCCGAACCATGCCGGGCAGCGGCGCGGGGTTGTGGGCGGCCCAATTTACCGGGCCGGGCTGCTGTTCCATCACCCACCAGCGCCCTTTCGCGCAGCCGCGATAGAGATCATGGTGGAAGGCGGCGATGTCAGGGTGGCCCTGCCGCGCGTAACGCAGCTTTTCCTCGCGGCTGAACCAGAATTGCTCGAGAAAGCCGATCGGATAGCTATCCCATGTCGCCACATCGAGATCGCGCGAGACGGCGTGGTGATCGAACTCGGTGAAGAAACCCATGTAATTGTGCACCACATCGCGCCCCGGCGATCCTGCGCGAATGATGTCGACCTGCGCGCGGTTGAAGCTGACGACCTCGTCCGAGGCGAAACGGCGGTAATCGAGGACGTGTGCCGGGTTAGGTTCGGTCACCGTCAGGTGCGGCGGATCGATTTCGGCGAAGGAGCGATATTCCTGACTCCAGAACACATTGCCCCAGGCAATGTTAAGCGCGGTTACATCAGGGTAGCGTCGCTCGAGCCAGCGGCGGAACCCTTGCGCCGCGCTGTTCGAATAGCTGACGATGGTATCGTGACAGCCATATTCGTTATCGGTCTGCCAAGCGACGATGCCGGGGTGGTCGCCATAGCGTTCGGCCAGCGCAGCCACGATGCGGCTGCACTCGCCGCGATAGCCGGGGTGCGAAAAGCAATAATGCCGCCGCGATCCGAAGCACCGCTCACGTCCCTGCGCATCGATCGCCAGCATGTCGGGCATCTTGTCGACCAGCCATTTCGGCGGGGTGGCGGTGGGGGTGCCAAGGATGATGCCGAGCCCGGCCCCGTGCAGCGTCTCGATCGCGCGGTCGAGCCAAGCCCAGTCGTACCGCCAAGGCTGCGGCTCGATCCGGCTCCACGCGAATTCGCCGATCCGCACGCGCGTGAGGCCCATCTCGACCATGCGGCGCGCATCTTCGGCCCAGATGTCCTCGGGCCAATGTTCGGGATAATAGCAGCAACCGAGGCGCATCATTGTCCAATGTCCAAGCGTTCGAGATAGACGAGATGGGCCGTCGCCGGGCGCGACAGCGGCAGGACCAACCCTGCCTCATCCAGCATCCGCCCGCTGAGCACCGTATCCGCGACATCGGTGAGCAGGAAGCGCAAATGGTAGCGCCGGTCAGGATCCAGCCCCGCAAAGCGCACCGGCGGCGTGTTGTAATCGCTGGCCATATCAGTGCGCGCAACCAGCGCGAGGATGCGACCTTCGTGTTCGACCATTGTGCCGAACAAGCCGGGATCGTCGAATGCGAGTTCGTTCAACGCGCCGTTGGTCAGTATGTCACGATACTGTTTATAGCAGGCGATGTGCGCGGCGAGCGTATCACGGTCGGCGTCGCTCATTGCCGCCGGATCGGCCTCTACCCCCATATGGCCGAACATCGCGACCTTGGCGCGAAACGCCATCGGCAGCATGCGACCGGTGATTGGATTAGGACTGGGGCCGACATGATTGCCCATCACTTCGGGCGGCAGGAACAGGCTCCACGCGCGGTTGATCCGCAGCCGATCGATTGCATCGTTATTGTCGCTCGGCCAGACGCGGTGGCAGCGGCTGAGTATAGCGTAATCGATCCGCCCGCCGCCGCTCGCGCAGCTCTCGATCTCGACCGTCGGATGCGCGGCGCGGAGCCGATCAATCAGCGCATACAGCGCCAATGTCTGCCGATGGCCCACACCGTCATTGGGGAAGAGATCGCGGTTATGATCCCATTTCAGGTACGCAATGCGGTGCGCCGACAGCAGGTTATCGAGAACACCGAACAAATATGCGTTCACTTCGGGTCGGGCGATATCAAGAACCAGCTGACGCCGCTGGGTCGGGCGATCCATGCCCGGTCGGTGGAGGCACCAATCGGGGTGTGCACGATAGAGATCGCTGTCGGGGCTGATCATTTCTGGCTCTACCCAAAGGCCAAAATCCATGCCGCGCGCCTCGACCTGCGCGATCAGTGGCGACAGCCCGTTCGGGAAACGCTGAGGATCGGGCGTCCAGTCGCCAAGGCTGGTCGTGTCGTTGCGGCGGCCGGTGAACCAGCCATCATCGACAACGAAGCGCTCGGCACCGATGGCATTGCCCGCTTCGGCCAATCGGACCAAGCGGGCTTCGTCCATGTCGAACGCCACCGCTTCCCAGCTGTTCAGATGGACCCGGCGTACCGGCCAGTCGGCGCGACCGGGGAGCACGTCGCCGCGCAGATGCGCGTGCATGGCTTGCCGCACCGCGTTGCGACCGCCGTTGATGACCGCGAATACCGCTTCGGGCGTGGTAAAGCTCGCGCCGGGTGCCAGCACGATCTCACCCGGATCAAGCCGCGCGGCCATCTGAACAATCGCCTTATCTGCATCGCGTTCGATCACCGTTTCGTGATCCCCGCTCCACGCCAGGTGCATCGCAATGCCGTGCCCGTGATTGGCGCCAAACCCAGCTTCATGTGCGATAAGCCAGTTCGCCCCGCCAAAGCCGGGCCGCCCCCCGCGCGATTCACCCCCGCTGCGGCCATACGGCATGGCCGCGGTCGCCTCCTGCGTTTCCGCCGCCCAGCGCCCGTGAAACCGGGTTGCATGCGTTGCCCAGCCCGGCAGCGGCAGTGCCAGGCTGGCTATCCGATCAACAGCCAGCGGCGTATCACCAAGATTGACGATGGTCGCAGACGCGCGGACGACGTCGCCCGCAGCGATCCGCCACTCGATCGCAAGGCGGACGCCAGCCACCACATCTTCCAGCACGAAATGCGCCGATCGATCGGCAGCCAGTGACCCAGAGCCGCTCACCAGATCGAGCACCAGCGCTTCATTCCTCCGGCGAAGCGCCATTGCGGGCAGTCCCAGATATCCGCGCCCCGCCTGCGGCCAGATCGTTGCGAGCCGGGGCACATCGGGCTGCGATCCGTGTCGTCGTGGGCGGACCGCCCGTTGTAACGAACCGAGATCTTCGTCGTCAGGAAGCTTGCCGCCAATGTACAGCAGCGACGGCGGCTCACCGGCCTCTGCACCGAACACAAGGGTGATTGCGGTACCGTCGATGCGGTGCGGACTCTCCATGCGGCAACCCTTGCCATGCTCGCGCTTGCACGCAAGGTGCGACCGCCTATGGTCGTCGGAAAATTCGGGGGAGAGCAAGCAACATGGCGTTGAACAGCGGCATCCAGATGGGTGTGGCAATCCTTTTGCTCGCCGCCATTGGTCTTGCGACCTGGCTGAAAGTGCGCCGCGCGCGGCATGATGGCAGTGAGAAGGACGTCTATCTGGCGGGCGGGGGCCTCAGCTGGGTGTTCGTCGCGGGGTCGATCACGCTCACCAACCTCTCGACCGATCAGCTGGTCGGCATGAACGGCAACCAGATGCTGCTGCTGGCGTGGTGGGAGATTTCGGGCTTTATCGGGCTGCTGATCCTCGCCTGCGTGTTCGTGCCGATTTACTATCGCAACGAATGCACCACGGTGACCGAGCTGCTCGATCGCCGCTATCAGGGCGACACGCGCAACGTCCGCACGCTGATTTCGGCGCTGTTCCTGTTCGGCAATATCCTGATCTACCTGCCTGCTGGGCTCTATAGCGGCGCGCTGTTTCTTGAGTCTCTGTTCGGGGGCGGCATTCCGCTGATCCTGTTTGCCATCATCCTCGCCGTGATCAGCGCTGCCTATACGATGATGGGCGGGCTTCGCGCGGTTGCGGTAATGGACACCTATTCGGGTTTTGGCGTGCTCGCGATTGCCGTGCTGATCGTCGTGCTGGCGCTGGCGGCGGTGCAATATGATCTGTTCGGCGGTGTGCCCGCCGAGCGGACATCGATGATCGGCGGTGCGGATTCGCCGATCCCGTTCCACACATTGTTCACGGGCATGATCTTCATCCAAATCTTTTACTGGTCGACGAACCAGAACATCACGCAAAAAGCGATGACCGCGCCGACCGTGCGCGAGGCGCAGAAGGGTGTGCTCGCGGCGGCGGCGATCCGCATCATGATCATCCCGATCATTGTAACGGTGCCGGGCGTCGTTGCGTTCAAACTGATCGGCGATGTCGGCGATAAGGCATACGGCCTGCTGGTGGCGCAAGTGTTGCCTGGCTGGCTCTCGGGCGCGTTCGCCGCGATGATCGCCGCTGCCGTGATCGCGCATACCAGCGCGGTGTTGAATTCCACCGTCGCGCTCTATGCGGTCGATTTCCACAAGCCGTTCATCGGCGCGGTGCGCGATAACTGGCGGTTGAGCAGCATCACTACGGTGATCGTCACCATTTCCTCGATCGCGTTGGTGCCAATGTACCAGAATGCGCAGAGCATCATCAATTTGCTGCAGCAATTGAACGGCCTGTCATCGATGCCGATCCTGTCGGCATTCATCGTTGGGCTGATGTTCCGCGGCGTGGGGGCGAGTGCGGCGACCGCGGGCGTGGTGTGGGGCGTGGCGCTCTACGCGCTCTATTCGTTCGGGCTGCAACCGGCGGGGATCGTGACGATGCATTACATCGATTTTATGGTCGTCACGCTGGTGAGTTCGGTGCTGTTCGCGCTGGCCTATAACCGGGTCGTTCTGGGCCGGACGGCACAGTTCATCAGCTGGCGGCGCGCGGCGGCGTGAGCACGCCGCCCGATCAACCCCATCGGCGGCGCAATCCGCTAAACGGGCGCTGGGTGCTGGTGTCGCCGCACCGGTTGGCGCGACCGTGGCAGGGGCAGGAGGATACAGCTGACCCGCCGGCACCGTCCTATGATCCGGACTGTTACCTGTGCCCCGGCAATGCGCGCGCAGGTGGGCAGCGGAACCCCGATTATGTCGGCACCTTTGCGTTCGACAATGATTTCGCCGCCGTGCTGCCTGATACGCCTGACAGCGCCAGCGATGACCCGCTGTTCGCCGCCGCCAGCACGCGCGGCATGGCGCGCGTGATATGCTATTCGCCCGATCATGCGCTGACGATGCCGCAATTGAGCCACGCAGCGGTGCGCGGGATCGTCGATTGCTGGGCGGACGAGAGCGCGCGGCTGGGGGCCACCTATCGATCAGTACAGGTCTTCGAGAACAAGGGCGCGATGATGGGCTGTTCGAACCCGCACCCGCACGGGCAGATATGGGCGACGGCGCATCTGCCGGACGAGGCGGCCACCGAGGACGGCACCCAGCGCACCTATCGGGCGCAGCACGGCCGCCCGATGCTGCTCGATCTCGCGATGCGCGAGGCCGGCGGCGAGCGGAAGGTCGCCGGTAACGCCGATTGGCTGTCGATCGTGCCCTGGTGGGCAAGCTGGCCGTTCGAAACGCTGCTACTGCCGCGCTTTGCGGTGGCGCGGATGCCCGACCTTTCGCCAGACCAACGCGATAGCCTAGCCGATATCCTGCGGCGACTTACCGCACGCTATGACAACTTGTTCGCCACGCGCTTTCCCTATTCGATGGGCTGGCACGGCGCGCCCTTTGGCGATGCCGATATCGGCCATTGGCAGCTCCACGCGCATTTTTATCCGCCGCTGCTGCGCTCCGCGAGCGTCCGCAAGTTCATGGTCGGCTATGAAATGATGGCCGAACCGCAGCGCGACCTGACGCCCGAAGCCGCCGCCGCGATGCTGCGCGCGGCGCCGGATGTGCTGGCATGACGGGGCCGGTTGAGCGCGCGACCGCCGCCTATCAGGCGGCTTATGGCGAGGCGCCTGCGCGCATCGCCTACGCCCCCGGCCGGGTGAACCTGATCGGCGAACATACCGATTATAATGACGGCTTCGTGCTCCCTTGCGCTATTGACCGAGGCACGGCGGTAGCGATCGGGGACGCGGCGGATGCGATGGTCAGCGTCACCAGCGCTGATTATAGCGAGGCGGACCGTTTCGATCCCAACGCCCCGTTCGAGGCCGCCCCGGGCTGGCGCACGCATGTTCGCTCAATCGCCGCCGTATTTCGGGTGCGGGGGCTTGCCATCGGCGGCGCAAAGATCGCGATTGCGGGCGATGTGCCACAGGGGGCCGGACTGTCATCGTCAGCGTCGCTTGGCGTCGCTCTGGCAGCGGCGTTTGATCGCGAACAGCGGCTCGACCCAACCGCACTCGCGCTGATCGCGCAGGCGGCGGAGAATGATTTCGTCGGCTGCGCCTGCGGCAATATGGATCAGCTGATTGCCGCGCACGGCCAGGCGGGGGCCGCGCTGTTGATCGATTGCCGCTCGCTCGCCACCCGTCCGGTGTCGCTGCCCGAGGATATGGCGGTCTTGATCGTGCATTCGGGGATCACACGCGGATTGGTCGATAGCGCGTACAACGAACGCCGCTCCGCGTGCGAAGCAGTGGCCGCGCATCTGGGCGTCGCGGCGCTACGCGATATCGATTTGGCGATACTCGAAGCCGCTAAGACAGCCCTTGATCCGGTTGCCTATCGTCGCGCGCGGCATGTGGTGACCGAGAATGCCAGAACGCTCGTCATGGCGAATGCGATGCCAGCCAGCGATTGGGCGAAGATCGGCAGGCTGATGGCCGACTCCCAAGCGTCAATGCGCGATGATTTCGAGATTACGACGCCGGAAATCGATGCGCTGGTCGCAAGACTTGCCGCAGCGACTAGCGGCCTTGGCGGTGCGCGGATGACCGGCGGCGGCTTTGGCGGCTGCGTTGTCGCGCTGGCGCGGCGAGACCGGATAGCGCCGCTTCAAGCAGCAGCGCTCGACCATTTTTCCGCTGTTGGCCGCACACCCGGCCTGATTCACGCCTGCCGTCCGAGTGCAGGGCTCAAGGTCATCGGCGCCTAACCCAAAACTTGTCGCCTGAACGGCATTTCCCTATCGTTCGGCCGGTGATCCATCCCCTTCCCTTTTGGCCAGGAGCGCGTCGGCAATGATCGCCCCCGGTGCTGTCTATCTTGCCATTCGGCTAGGATGTTTCGCCGGCGTGCTGGTGCTGATGGCCACGCTCGAGCGATTGCGACCGCGTCGGACCCAAATCATCGCGCGAGTCCAGCGCTGGCCGGGCAATCTGGCGCTGATCGTCATCGACAGTATCGCAGCGCGGCTGGTGCTGGCGGCAGCGGCGATCGCGGTAGCGGCGCTCTCACAGACGCAAGGCTGGGGGGTACTGGGGTTGCTGGCGCTGCCGGACTGGGTCGAAATAGGGCTGGCGATCATGCTGCTCGATCTGGTGATCTATGGCCAGCATGTCGCATTTCATGCAGTGCCGTGGCTGTGGCGAATTCACCGGATGCACCATAGCGACCCCGAGATCGACGTCACGACGGCGCTGCGCTTTCATCCTGTGGAGATCATCCTGTCCTTGGCAATCAAGGGGGCGGCGATTGCGGCGATCGGCGCATCGCCGCTGGCGGTGCTGATCTTCGAAGTGTTGCTGAACGCAACCGCCATGTTCAACCACAGCAATATCGCCCTGCCGCTATGGCTCGATGCATTGCTGCGGCGGGTGCTGGTGACGCCCGATATGCACCGAGTGCATCATTCGGTGGAGCGCGCCGAGACCAACAGCAATTTCGGGTTCAACCTACCCTGGTGGGACTGGCTTTTCGACACCTACCGCGCGCAGCCCGCCGCGGGGCACCAAGGCATGACGATCGGTCTGGAAGAATTTCGCGGCGAGCGTGATCAACGGATCGACCAATTGCTGGTTCAACCGTTAAGGGGGACCAGCATCAAAGGAGCAGATCATGGATGAAGCCCTCTCCCCCTCCTCGGCACCCGCCGCGTCCGCCAGCAAAGCTAGTGGCCTTGCACGTTTGGCGTTGGGGTTGAGCGCGGGGGGTTTCGTCGCGGCGATCATCGGCGCGGCGGGCACGGGATCGGGCAGTTTCAGCTTCAAGATCGGCTTACTGCTCCTCGTCATCGGCTTTTTGATGAGCGCGGTGGGCGGTCTGATCGCCATCATCGCGTTCGTTCTCGGGTGGCGCAAGGGTGCCGCAAACGGGCGGACCGTGGCGATCGCGCTGGCGATTTCGGTGCTGTTCGGCGGCTATTTCGCCATGCAGTTGTCTGCCGCCACATCGGTGCCGCCGATTCACGACGTCTCGACCGATCTGGCGGATGTACCTCAGTTTACAACCCTGCCGGTACGTCAAGATAACTTCTCAAACGTGCCCGGCGAGGGCGATGCGGCCTATGCGGGGATGGACCCGGTGAACCGCTGGAAGGCGATTCATGCCAAGGGCTATGGCGATATCGCCACACTCCATCTGCCGCTCGACACCGCCAAGGCGATGGATCGCGCGACCCGGCTGGTGCAGCAGCGCGGCTGGGCGATCGCCAAGGTCGATGCCGCCAGCGGCACAATCGAGGCGACCGATACCTCGCTTTTCTTCCGCTTCAAGGATGACGTGGTCGTCCGCGTGCGGCCCGATCGTTCCGCCGCCGGCGGCGCGATTGTCGACATGCGCTCGATCAGCCGGGTGGGTGAGAGCGATATCGGGGTGAATGCCAAGCGCATCCGCGCCTTTCTGGCCGATATGAAGAAGGAGTAGCTTAGCCGCGCGGGCGCAGCACCTGCCGAGCAGCTAAGGTCCGCTGCACCACGGTCAACAGGCACATGGCGGAAAAGATGCTCGCCAGCAGCGGAAAGGCGCTGGGCCAGAGGCACATGGCGAGGAAAAAGGCGATCGTTTCGCCCCCTTCGGCGACGCCGGTGTTGTAGAAGAAGCTTTTCTCGCCATGCGCTGTCGTCTCCAGCCCGCGCTGTGCGGCGAGCACCGCAAAGGCGAGGAAGCTGATGCCGGTTACGGTAAAACACGCGACCAAAATCAGCGCGAAGGGCAGGTTCACCGGATCGGCCAGCCCAAATCCCACGGGGACGGCGGCGTAAAAGGCAAAATCGCAGACGATGTCGAGATAGCCGCCGAAATCGGTCTTGGCGGTGGCGCGCGCCACGGCCCCGTCCAGTCCATCGAGCAACCGGCTGGCGATCACCAGCAACAGCCCCGTCCAGAATTGTTGCCCCGCAATCGCGATCGCGCCGCCGATCCCGATGGCAGCACCCGACAGCGTGATCTGGTTGGCCGAGATCCCGGCGCGCGCGATTCCCCGCCCCATCGCATTAAGGGGTGGATCGATGAACGGGCGAACGCGGGCGTCGAACATCGCTCTAGCTAAAGGTGACCAGGCCGATCACGGCCCCGGTCATCGCCGATGCGGCATTGCCCGCAATCCAGGATTTGAACCCCAATGCTGACACTTCCGCTCGCCGCGCCGGGCACAAGGTGCCGATCGTCGATACCAGCAAGCCGATGCTGGCCAGATTGGCAACGCCGCACAGTGCATAGGTCATGATCACTTTGCTGCGCGGATCGAAGGTATCGGGCGGCAGTGCGGCGAGATCGAGATAGGCGACATATTCGTTCAGGATCGTCTTGGTGCCCATCAACCCACCCGCCGCACCTGCCTGATCCCACGGAATGCCAAGCGTCCACATCAGCGGCGCAAACAGCCAGCCAAAGGTCCGCCGCAGGGTGACCGGCGCACCATCCACCAGCGGGATCACGCTCAACATCTGATCGACCAGCGATACCAGCGCGAACACCACGATGATCACCGCGATCACCGCCAGAAACAGCTGGAGCCCCTCCATCGTACCACGGATGATGGCATCGATGCTGCTGTCGTAATGGAGTTCGGGCTCGTCCGACGTTCTGGGCGTTTCGTCCCCGCCCGGCACCATCATCCGGGCGATCAAAAGGGCAGCGGGCAGCGCAATCAACGATGCAGCGATCATGTGGCTGGCGGCGTTGGGGACCGATTTGGACAGCGTCTGCGCATAGAGGATCAGGATCGCGCCCGAGATCGTCGCCATCGTCAGCACCATGATGGCGAACAGTTCGGAACGGGTCATCCGTTCGAACTGCCCGCGCAGCACCAGCGGCGCTTCGACCACACCAAGAAAGATGTTCGCGCCCGCCCCGAAGCCGACAACACCGCTGACGCCTAGCGTGCGCTGCAACGCCCAGGACAAGCCTTTCACGATCAGGCTCAATATCCGCCAGTGCCACAGCAACGCCGAAAGTGCCGAAAACACGATCACCAACGGCAAGATCTGAAAGGCGATAACCACCGGTGGTGCCGCGCCGGGGGCCAGCGCGAACGGCAAGGGTGCGCCACCAAGATAGCCGAACATATAGCTCGATCCGACTTTGGTGGCGGTCTCGACCGCTGTCACGGCGTTATTGACGAGGCCGATCGCATCCCAGATCACCGGAACGCGCACCACCACGACGGCGATACCGATCTGCATCGCCAGCGCGCCCGCGATCCAGCGCCAGCCGGGCACCGCGCGGCGATCCTCTGACAATGCCCAGGCGAGCCCCAGCAACAGGGCGATCCCGATCAGCCCCTGAAAATGCGCCAGCCCGTCAATCACACGCTAATCCGATCAGAACTTCCATGAGGCGCCGAACTGGAACTGCCGCGGCGGGCCGGCGTTGCGCTGCACGAACGGTGCGCCGCCACCGAACTGCACCTGATTGGAGGTGCTGGCGGCGTTGGCGAAGCCCGACAGGTTATTGGCATTGAACAGGTTGAACACATCGGCGCTGAATTCGATCGCACCGATCGGCAGCCCCAAAGCATAACGCACGCCGAGATCGACCTGAGTCGACCAGGGCAGCCGCCCGGTATTGCGGCCGACGCCGGGATAACGATCCGAATTACCGACAAAGGCTTCGCCGAAAGACTGGCCATCGCCGTTTAGGTCCTGCGTCCCGAAGATGCTGGCATCCGGAATGAAGTTGATCGGCTGCCCCGACTGGAACAGCCCCGCCGCCGTGACCGTCAGCCCCTTGGCAGGGAACAGCGACCCGACCGCCGAGATCACGTGCCGCCGGTCATTCGCCGAGGCCCCGAAGTCAGCCGCAAAGTTGTTCGAGTTGGACGCGCGAAAGTTCAGATCGTCGGTATCGTTGCGGAGCCGCGACAGTGTGTAGGACAGCCGGAACGCATAGATATCGTCTCCCGGCAGCTTGTTGAGCTGAACGTTCAGCGCGGCATAGGTCGATCGACCGGCGGTTTCGGAAACCGTGATCTGCCGACCGCCGCCGGGTACCAGCGCCACCGGCCGGGTCGCGTCCGCCGCAGCCTGGGTCCGCACGAGCCCCAGCTGCGATGCCCGCGTGATTCGCGATGCATTGTCCGGCAAGGCGCGCAGCATCGCGATGTTCGCTGCCGTCAGATTGGCGAGGTTAGGGGTAAACGGTGCTGGCGCGTTCAGGTCGCGCAGCCGCAGCAGATTGTACGACCGGTTGTAGATCAGATCGACCGCGATCGAGAAGCTGCTGCTCGCCTGATATTGATAGCCTCCGCTGAATTGCAAGCTGTACGGGTTGTCATAGCCGTTCGGATTCAGGATGCGGACCTCGTTAATCGTCGCGGTGTTGCGGAGCGCCTGGACGGCGGCAGCCGATGGGCACGCACTGACCGTGGCGCACACTGGCGAAACGGTAAGGTTGCCGTCAAATGTCAACGGGGCCAGCGATACCCCCGCCGGGATGATGCCGCGCGCCTGCAACTGCCCCAGCTGCCCGACAAGTGCTGCCGACGTGGTGTTGCGCTGCAGCGCGTCCGAAATCACCGTGTAGGGGATCTTGCCATAGAACAGGCCCGCGCCGAACCGGATCGCCGATCGCGCATTGGGTTTGTAGTTCAGCGACAGGCGGGGCGCGATATTGTCAGCGTCGCCACCGCCGCCGCCCTGCTCGGTCAGCGAATCATAATCCCAACGCACGCCGAGCGTTGCCGTCAGCTTCTGGCCGATCTGCCATTCATCTTCGACATAAAGCGCCCCGAGCGTCTGCCCGGTGCCAAAGCTTTGCGGGCGCAGCTCGACCGAGTAATCGAGGACACGCGGGTTCAGGCTAAGCACATCGGCAGCGCCGAGCGTCGTGCCGAGATTGCGGGCACGCAGCGCTGTGATCTGCGCTGGGGTCAGCTCTACCGTGAAATTGCCATCGACATTGCCGCCGCCCAGCAGGGCAAAATCGGAATGGATCAAATCGCCACCCACTGAAACGCGGTGATCGCCAAAGCGCCGCTGGAGCTTCTGGCGGGTCTGCCACGTCTCCTCCAGATCATCGAAGACAAAGCCGGGATGGCCAACGACGCCCACCGTCAGCCCGGTCTGATCACGGATCGCCACCTGCGGGCTTGGGCCATTCTTCGCGGTGCCATAATTCCAACGAAAGCGGCTGTACTGGAGTGCGCCTTCATAGGTCCAGACATCGCCCGAATAGGTGGTCGACAGTGCGAGCAGCGTTGATTTGCGATCCTGGGTCGAACCTGCCGACGGAAAGCCGACATTGCCGCCGCCCAGCCCGCCGCCGGGCCGATCGATCGAGATATCACCAAAATTGCCACGCAGCGCGACGCTCCAGTCGTCAGTGAGTCGGTGATCAATCCGGATCGAGCCCAAGTAAAATAGGTTCGTTCCAGTAACATTACCCACCGCGCCCAGCACCGGCGCGTCAATGACATTGGTGTTGATGTCGCGCGTATATTCGAAATTGGCGGCGAAGAAGGTCTTGTCCTTTACCAGCGCACCACTGATCGATCCGCCGCCCTGATAGCGTTCGAAGCTTTCGCCGACCGGATTGCCGCTCAAATCACGACGCGGAAAGGGTGAGGACGCATCGATCGGGCGACCGGGCCGGATCAGGGTATAGGCTTCGCCGTGCAGGTCGTTGGTACCCGACGGGGTGGTATAATTGACGATGCCGTTGGCAGTGCGCCCGAACGCGACCGAATAATTGTTGGTCAGCACCGTCACTTCGCGGGTAAAGCCCAACGGCACTGTGAACTTCAGCCCGCCCAGGAAATTCTCGTTATTGTCGAGCCCGTCGATCAGATAGTTGGTGAACAGGCCATTCGCGCCGTTGATCGACACCACCGGCGCTTCGGGGAAGAACCCGGTCGAAGGAACAACGTTCGGCAACCGGATCAGCGCGGTCACCACATCGCGCGCCTCGATTGGCAAAGCGCGGAGCGTTTCGGCGGGCAACGATGCAGAAATCTCGGCGTTGACCGTATTGATTCCCGTCACGGTGCGGCGACCGGTAACAACCAGATCCTTGCTGGCCGCGCCGCCGACCGCCAGCGTGATCCCGCGGACGAAATCGGTGCGCAGTACGACGCCGTCGGTGGCTTGCGCTTCATAATCGCTGCCCGCGGCGACCGCGATCCGGTACCGCCCGCCCGTCGTGAGCCCGTCGATACGAACCTTACCATTATCATCGGTTGTCAGCACGCGGGACAGGCCGACATCGGGGTTCTCGATCGTCACCTGGGCCGAGCTGACCGGCGCGCCGCCATCGGCGCGCACGATCGTGATCTGCAACCCGGCCTGTTGCGCCATCACGGGCGCGGGTGCCGCCAGCACGGTCACTGCAGCCATGCCCAGCCAATGGTGTCGATTCAACGTCATAAAACCTCAGCTGCCGGACTGATCTGAAGGAAATCGGCATGGCGCCCCCCGGCGGACCATGTGGAGATCGGCATAGCTTGCTTGCGCCGTCCCGCCAGTGTTATCGGTATCGGTGGCGAGCGCGATCAGTGTCATCCGCCCAGCGGTCGTGCCGAACTGGCTCTGCATATCGGCCAGCACATCGCGGCGCTCGTTCACCCAATTGCCCGCCTGAGCGTTGCCCGACTGGACGACCACCATCCGGGCGCGATCGGTATAAGCGTTGGGCGCGATCGTGCCGATAGCGGCCTTGTTGTCCCACACGTAATTGAGCGCACCATCTGGCAGCAACTTGCCGAATTTTGCGCGGCCAAGCGCGAGCTTCATCCGCGTGCCGAACGACAGGCTGGATCGCGGCAATGTGAGCCCCACCAACACGCGGGCAGCCTGATCATCGCCATTCTTGGTGCGGATGTCGCCCTTGTCGATCACCCCGGCGACCCGCCAGCGCCAGCACAGCACCGGCGTCTGTGCCAGCGCGACATCAACGTCGCGCACGAACAACGCCTGGCTGCGATCGGCGCGTGCCTCAATCGCGGCAATGCCCCCGCTGCGGACCAGCCGGTACCGGGTCATCGGTACCTTTTTGTCGATCGCCATGGTCGTCCAGCCATCCGTGCCCGAGCCGAACAGGCCAATCGGCACGCTCTCCGGATCAGCAGGCGCAGGTTCAGCACGGGCGGGCGCAAACGCCATCGGCAGCATCGCAAGATACGGCAACGCCACCACCGCGATCAGCCCGCGCGACCAGCGCCGCTTTGCCATTTTGAACAATTGCCAGGCCAGAAACAGGCCAAGTGCGGCTTCAACCACCATCACCTGGCCACCAAAATTGGCGCGATCATAATAGGATATGGGCGAAACGAACTTCCAGCTTGATAGCGGCCAAAACTGCATATGGGCGTCTTCACGGTGGCAGAGAAAATCGATAATCGCATGCGTCAATCCGGCGGCGGCCATGGCAACAGAGATTTCGGGCCAGCGGACGGTTGGCCAATGCCGCCGCGCTGCGACAGCAAATACGAGCGCCAGCGGCCAAAGGATGAGGCTGTGGCTCAACCCATTGATATGTTGCCACCAGGGCTGAAAATAATCGTAGTTGAAGATCTGCTGTCCCGGGCGGCCTGCCAGCATCAATATCGCAACGATGGCAATCATCGGCAGATCGGGCAGCATCCCGGCGACCGCACCCGCCGTCATCAGCCCGGAATCGCGCTTACCGAAGAAATAGGCGCCGATCAGCGCATGGGTTTGAGTCTGCACGTTATGCTGCTGGCCGATGGAACGAAACGAACGTGATCATGCGGCCTTGTTGAGCTGCCAATCATAGTCGAGATAGCTGATGGTGAGTTTCCCACTGCGGGCGCCCTCCGCCGCCGCTGGGCTGAGGCCGATGCTGTCGGCATACAAGGCAAAGAACGCGGGCAACGTCTTTGCGCCGCGCCAGCCCTTTTCGAAATCGCCGCGATACCATTTGAAGATCATCGACACGGCAACCCCGCTTCCCTGCACGCGGTTGCGGGTGCGGTCGCTCAGGAATCCGCGTGCGGCCGCATCGAGCTGCGGATCGAGCGTCGTTCCGCGAAATGCCGCGCGGCTAAGTGCTGGGCAGCCAATGCTCGCGCAATTGACGGCAAAATGGATGCGCGGATCATTATAGCGCCCGCTGCCCCGGATCAGCCCGTGTTCGATATCGTCGAGCGACACCGTCTTACCGAGGAGGGTGACAAATGGTTTGGCCCAGGGCCCCTGGAAGAGCGTGCCCAGTTCACGGATCGACTTGACCTTAGGGTAGCCGGTCAGGATCAGTTCCACCGTCGCGGCGTTATAAACGTTGATCAAAAAGGCGAGCTGCTCGGGCTTGGCCCAGCCGTCAAACGTCGCGCGGCTCACCTTGCCGGTGCTCGCCAGATAAGCGGTCAGCGCCGCCCGGTCGCGCGCCATGCCATCATAGCGCACCTGCGACGCCGCCCCGCCGCGCACCATCACAACGTGGCGCTTCAGCAGCGCATCCCATTGGCCGTGATCAAAGGTCTGCGCCTTCGCCGCCAGGGGCGCGAACAACATCAGCAATGCGAGCACCAATTTCATCACAGGCTACCCCCTCATCCAGGCGTGATACCGCCCCAACCAGCGCAAGATGCCTTGCGGCGCGTTTGCGCGTTTCCATTCTCCTGCCGCATATTTGTTGGCTTCGGCAAGCGTTGGATAGGTGTGAATCGTCCCGAGCAGCTTGTTCAGCCCCAGCCCGTGCTTCATCGCCAGCACATATTCGGCCAGCAAATCCCCGGCATGTTCGCCCACAATCGTCACGCCCAGGATCTTGTCCTTGCCCGGCGGCGTCAGCACCTTGACGAAGCCGGTGGTGGCGCTATCGGCGATGGCGCGGTCGAGTTCGTGGAGCGGATAGGTGGTGACTTCAACCGCGATCTTTTGTTCCTTCGCCTCGGCCTCGCTCAGGCCGACGCGCGCTACTTCAGGATCGGTGAAGGTCGTCCAGGGGATCACCCGGTAATCCGCCTTGAACTTGCGGAAGCGGCCGAACAGCGCGTTGACGGCAGCGAACCATGCCTGATGCGCAGCGACATGGGTGAACTGGTACGGCCCGGCAACGTCACCCGCTGCATAAATATTAGGGTAGATCGTTTGCAGATACTCGTTGGTGATCACCGTCTTGCCCGTCTCGATCCCCAGCGCCTCCAGCCCATAGCCGGTGAGCCGCGCGACACGCCCAACCGCGACGATCAGGAAGTCGAAGCCGATCTCCGCCTCCGCTCCCTCGGCCTCGACCATCAGAAACTGGCCCGCCTCGCGCCGTTCGCAGCGCACCGCGCGCGTGCCCGTCCGCAAATCGATCCCCTCGTCGCGGAACCGCGCCGCGATGAGCGTGGACACGTCTTCATCTTCGCGCGCCATGATCCTTGCCGATTGCTCGACCTGGGTGACATGCGATCCCAACCGCGCAAAGCTCTGCGCCAATTCGCAGCCGATCGGCCCGCCGCCGAGCACCACGATCCGCTTGGGCAAGGCATCAAGCGTGGAAAACCGATCCCACATCGTATCGCTGGTCACGTAGTCCACGCTGTCGAGCCCCGGAATCGGCGGCACGAAGGGCGATCCGCCTGCGGCAATCACGATTGACCGGGTGGTGAGCGTTTGATCGATGCCGTGATTGCCCTTGATCGCCACCGTCCAAGGATCGACGATCGTCGCATAGCCTTGCACCACTTCCACCCCGAGCCCGGTATAGCGCTCAACGCTGTCATGCGGCTCGATATCGGTGATCACTTGCCGGATGCGCGCCATAACGGCGGGGAAAGGCACCACAGGCTCGGAATCGGCCAAGCCGTAATGGCTCGCATGGCGGGTCTGGTGCGCGAGCTTGGCGCTGCGGATCAGCGCCTTGCTGGGCACGCACCCGAAATTCAGGCAATCGCCGCCCATCTTATGCGCTTCGACCAGCGTCACCTTGGCCTTCACCGTCGCGGCGATATAGGCGGACACCAGTCCACCCGCGCCTGCACCGATCACCACCATATTGCGATCGAACTGCTTGGGTTTGGTCCATTTCGCGTAGAGCCGCCGCGTCTTCACCCAGCCGACCACGGCGCGTGCGATCCAGGGGAAAATGCCGAGCGCCACGAACGAACCGAGCAGCGCGGGCGAGGCAATGCCCGCGAGCGACTCAATCTGGGCCAGCTGCGTGCCGGCATTCACGAACACCACTGTTCCAGCCAACATGCCGATCTGGCTGACCAGATAGAATGTGCCCGAGCGGATCGCCGTCAGCCCCATCAGCAGGTTGATCAGGAAAAACGGAAAGGCGGGCACCAGTCGCAAGGTGAACAGATAGAAGGCCCCATCGCGCGCCACCCCGCTATCAATCGCGCGCAACCGATCGCCAAAGCGCGCGCGCACGACATCACGGAACAGATAGCGTGAGGCAAAAAACGCCAGGGTCGCGCCGATCGACGACGCGAACGAAACGATCACGGTGCCTGCCACCAGCCCGAACATCGCGCCTGCCGCAAGCGTCAATATCGCCGCGCCGGGCAACGACGCGCCGGTAACGACGACATAGATCAGGAAGAACGTGGCAATCACTTCGACCGGCGACTGACAGTAGAATGCGGCAAAGTCGCTCTGGCGCGCCTTCAGCGCATCAAGCGTCAGATATTGGCCCAGGTCGAAATAGAAAAAAGCGAAGGCGATCGCGGCAAGCGGAATCAGAATCAGCAATCGCTTCATGAACCGCCCCCATGCGTGGTCGGTGTCAGGCGTTAGTGCATTGTCGCTCCGGTTGCCATTCCTGTCTGAAGGCCGCACGTAGATAAGACGATATCATCTTATTTGGCAGCCCGCGCCCGCATTCAGCTGGTGGCACCTAGCTTTGCCTCACTCCTCGCCACCGACCGAGAAGGTCGCTGACCTGCTCCCCAGAATTCATGCCATTGCTAAGTTAGCTCGTCAGATGAAGACGAGAGATGCGGTGAGGCCGATTTACCGAGGATCAGATTATTGGGGCACTGCGCGAGCATGAGCCTCGTGTGACGACGCCGGACCTGTGCCGCAAGCACGGGATCAACGATGCGACCTTTTACAACTGGAAGTCGAATTACGGCGGGCTGACGGTGTCCGAGGCTGCACGGTTGCATGCGCTCAGCTCGGCACCGAGCGCGACATTGGATCGCATGCTGCCGCAGGAGATTGCGCATATACCCGATCTGACGGAACGGTTTTTCGATGCCGGGCCCGCGCAATGCCGCCGCCGCCTTGCCGGGCTACTTGAAGAAATGCGTGCTGCGGGCAACGTGGCATTCGAGGATTGCGGCCTCGCCGCCGATAACCTCGTCGCCTTGTGGAAGGGATTTTTCGATGTTGAACTGAAATTCGGCGTTCGCCATTCGATGTCCAGCAATGACATCGAACAGCGCGTATCCCGCGGCACAGCGGTGTTCCGCAGCGCCTATCGTCCCTAAACTGAAGCGCTAATCGAACACCAGCCACGCTCCCGGATCGACCACGCCACCCAGCAGCAGGTTGCCGCGCCGCGCAACCGCGATAAAGAGGCGAACATCACAATCCATTGCTGCGTTCATGGCGGTAGCGGATGCACATCAAGCGAATGGCTTGCGCGATGGGCTACAGCAATGGTGACCGGAAATCGAACGAGGACTATTCATGCGCATCATCGATCATCATATCGCCGGACCCGCCGGTGCCACAGCCACCCGTTTTGGCGATGTGTTCGATCCCAATAGCGGCGACGTGCAGGCACAGGTGCCGCTTGGCACGCAGGCCGATCTTGATCGCGCGATCGCGGCAGCACAGGCGGCACAGCCCGGCTGGGCGGCGACCAACCCCCAGCGCCGGGCGCGGGTGATGTTCGAATTCAAGCGGCTCGTAGAAGCCAATATCGATGAACTCGCCCGCCTGCTCTCGGCCGAACACGGCAAGGTGGTGGCCGATGCGCGCGGCGATGTGCAGCGCGGGCTCGACGTGATCGAATTCGCGTGCGGCGTGCCGCATCTGCTGAAGGGCGAGTACACCCAAGGAGCCGGGCCGGGCATCGACGTCTATTCGATGCGGCTGCCGCTGGGCATCGGCGCGGGCATTACCCCGTTCAACTTCCCCGCGATGATCCCGATGTGGATGTTCGGCGTCGCGATTGCATGCGGCAATGCCTTTATCCTGAAGCCATCGGAGCGCGACCCGTCGGTGCCGGTGCGGCTGGCCCAATTGATGGAAGAAGCGGGCGCGCCGGCAGGCATCCTGCAGGTCGTGCACGGCGACAAGGAAATGGTCGACGCGATCCTCGATCATCCCGCGATCAGCGCGGTCAGCTTCGTCGGATCGTCGGACATCGCGCATTATGTTTACCGCCAGGGCGTCGCAGCGGGCAAGCGCGTGCAGGCGATGGGCGGGGCCAAGAACCACGGCGTGGTGATGCCCGATGCCGATCTCGATCAGGTGGTTGCCGAGCTTTCGGGCGCAGCCTTCGGGTCGGCAGGCGAACGCTGCATGGCGCTGCCTGTGGTGGTGCCGGTGGGCGACAAGACCGCTGCGGCTTTGCGCGAAAAGCTGCTGCCCGCGATTGCCAAGCTGCGGATCGGCGTGTCGAGCGACAAGGATGCTGATTACGGCCCAGTGGTGAATGCTGCCCACCGCACACGGGTCGAAAACTGGATTCAAACGGGCGTCGACGAAGGTGCTGAACTTGTCGTCGACGGGCGTGGTTTCGTGCTGCAGGGACATGAAAAGGGCTTCTTCATCGGCCCGTCGCTATTCGATCACGTCAAGCCGACGATGGAAAGCTACAAGGAGGAAATCTTCGGCCCCGTGCTCCAGATCGTCCGCGCAGCGGATTTCGAGGAAGCCGTTTCGCTCCCCAGCCAGCACCAGTACGGCAACGGCGTCGCGATCTTCACCCGTAACGGCCACGCCGCCCGCGAATTTGCGGCACGGGTGAATGTCGGGATGGTCGGCATCAACGTGCCGATCCCGGTACCGGTCGCCTACCACACCTTCGGCGGGTGGAAGCGCAGTGCGTTCGGCGACACTAACCAGCACGGCCCCGAAGGCATCAAATTCTGGACCAAGATCAAGACGATCACCCAGCGCTGGCCCGATGGATCGCCTGATGGCGGAAACGCCTTTGTCATCCCGACCATGGGGTGAAGCGACGCCCGATTTCACCCGCTTCAGCGCCAACGTACGTAGCAATAGATCGCTATTATTTATAAAATCGCAATTAAATTACAATATCTGCGTTGACAGGAGAATTTTACATCTTTAGCAGCCGCCCTCGCACAAACTGATTGGGCGCTGTATGGCGCTGGTAACCGCAAGGACGTGTGATGGGCGAAAAATCGGGCGCAGATATCCTGGTCGAGGCGCTGGGCGATCTCGGCGTGGAAGTCGTGTTCGGTTACCCCGGCGGCGCCGTTCTGCCGATTTATGACGCACTGTTCCGCCACAACGCGAATGGTGGGCGCATCAAGCACATCCTGGTGCGCCACGAACAGGCGGCGACTCATGCGGCGGAAGGCTATGCCCGCTCGAAGGGAAAGCCCGGTGTGGTGCTCGTCACCTCGGGCCCCGGCGCAACCAATGCGGTGACGGGCATCACCGATGCGTTGATGGATTCGATCCCGATGGTGGTGATCACCGGGCAGGTGCCGACCGCGCTGATCGGCACCGATGCCTTTCAGGAGGCGGATACCGTCGGCATCACCCGCCACTGCACCAAACATAATTATCTGGTGAAGGACCCGGCCAAGCTCGGCGCGGTGATTCATGAAGCCTTCCATATCGCGACCTCGGGTCGGCCGGGGCCAGTCGTGGTCGATATTCCAAAGGACGTTCAGGTCGCGCTGGCCCGCTACACCAAGCCCGGTCCGATCAAGCACAAGACCTATCGCCCGCAGATCAAGCCCGATCTCGCCGCGATCGAGCAATTGGTCGATATGCTCGCCGCGGCCGAACGGCCGATCCTCTACACCGGCGGCGGCATCATCAATTCGGGGCCAGCGGCGAGCCAGTTGCTGCGCGAACTCGCGGCGATCACCGGCGCCCCCGTGACGTCGACCTTGATGGGGCTTGGCGCATTTCCCGCATCCAGCCCGCAATGGCTCGGCATGCTCGGCATGCACGGCACCTATGAAGCCAATTGGGCGATGAACCAAGCCGATCTGATAGTGGCACTCGGTGCGCGCTTCGATGATCGCGTGACCGGCAGGCTCGATGCGTTCGCGCCCAACGCGCGCAAGGTGCATGTCGATATCGATCGATCGAGCATCAACAAGACGGTGCGGATCGACTTGCCCATCGTGGCGGATGTCGGCCATGCGCTCGAAGCGATGCTGCGGGTGTGGAAAGCGCGCCAGCATCCCCGGCCCGACACCGCCGACTGGTGGCAGCGAATCGCCGAATGGCGCGCGGTGAAATGCCTCGATTTTCCCGAGACCGACCCGAACGCCATCATGCCGCAACGTGCCGTCCGCGCGCTGTGGGAGGCAACGCACAAGCGCGCGCCGATCATCACGACTGAGGTTGGCCAGCACCAGATGTGGGCGGCACAGCATTTCGATTTCGATGCGCCTAATAAATGGCTCACGAGCGGCGGGCTCGGCACGATGGGCTATGGGCTGCCTGCCGCGATCGGCGCGCAGCTCGGCAATCCGAACGCACTGGTCATCGATATTGCCGGAGAAGCCTCGATCCAGATGAACATCCAGGAACTGGCGACCGCGACGCAATACCGCCTGCCGGTCAAGATTTTCATCCTGAACAACCAGTATATGGGCATGGTCCGCCAGTGGCAGGAGCTGACTTATGAAAGCCGCTATGCCGAAAGCTACAGCGATTCACTGCCGGATTTCGTCAAGCTGGCCGAAGCCTATGGCTGGAAGGGCATCCTGATCGAAAAGCCGGGCGAGCTCGATTCCGGTATCGCCGACATGCTCGCTTATGACGGGCCGGTGCTGGTCGATTGCCGGGTGTCTCAACTCGCCAATTGCTTCCCGATGATCCCGTCGGGCGCCGCGCATACCGACATGATCCTCCAGGCGAGCCAGGTGTCGGGCACGATGGATGACGAAGCCAAGGCACTCGTCTGATGCGGATCGCGCAGGAAAAGGTCGAACGCCATACCTTGGCGGTGATCGTCGATAACGAACCGGGCATTTTGGCACGGATCGCGGGGCTGTTCACCGCGCGCGGCTATAATATCGAAAGCCTGACGGTCAGTGAGATCAACGCCGACAAGGCGGTCAGCCGGATCACGATCGTTACCTCGGCAAGCCCGCCGGTGCTCGAGCAGATCGTGGCTCAGCTCGATCGGTTGGTGCCCGTCCACAAGGTGACCGATCTGACGGCGGCTGGCGCGCATGTCGAGCGGGAGCTCGCGCTGATCAAGGTCGCGGGCACTGGCGATCACCGGATCGAGGCGCTTCGCCTGGCCGATGTGTATCGGGCTCGCGTGGTCGACGCGACGACGTCGAGTTTCGTATTCGAGGTGACCGGCGGGACGGACAAGATCGACAAGTTCATTGAGCTGATGCGCGAAGTCGGCCTGATCGAGATCGCGCGGACGGGGATCGTCGCCATTTCGCGAGGCAAAGAGGCAGCGTGAACGGGGTGCTTCTTCAGGCAGCTGCGGGTGTCGTGGTGCTGACGTTGGCAGCGCACAGCTATTTCGGCGAACGACGGCTGATCGGCCCCGTTTTGGCCGTCGAGGCGTCGATTACGCAAAAGCCGTTGGCCCGTGCCGTCCTTCGGTTCGCCTGGCATTTCATGTCGGCGCTCGGGCTGGTCGTGGCGCTGCTCTTGTGGCGCGCGGGAATGTTGCCCGACTCGGCTGATCCGATCGTGGTTGGCTTTGCCGGCATCGTCCTGCTCGCGTCGGGATTGATCGATGCAGTCTGGAGCCGCTTCCAACATATGGGATGGCCCATGCTTACGCTCGCTGGAATCCTAACGCTTTCCTCATTCGCTTAATTCAACACAGGAAACCAAATCATGCGCGTTTATTATGACGGCGATGCCGATCTAAACCTGATCAAAGCCAAGAAGGTCGCCGTCGTCGGCTATGGCAGCCAGGGCCATGCCCATGCCCAGAATCTGCGCGACAGCGGCGTCAAGGAGGTCGCGATCGCGCTCCGCCCCGGTTCTGCGACCGCGAAGAAGGCCGAAGCCGCTGGCTTTATGGTGATGTCGAATGCCGAAGCCGCCGCCTGGGCCGATGTGACGATGATCCTCGCCCCCGACGAGCATCAGGCCGCGATCTACGCCGATGATCTCCATGCCAATTTGAAGCCCGGCGCGACGATTGCCTTCGCGCATGGGCTGAACGTCCATTTCGGGCTGATCGAGGCCCGCCCCGATCTCGACGTGATCATGATCGCCCCCAAGGGCCCTGGCCATACCGTGCGCAGCGAGTATCAGAAGGGCGGCGGCGTCCCCTGCCTGATCGCCGTCGCGCAGGAAGCGGAAGGCGGCGCAGGCAACGGTTATGCCAAGGCGCTCGCGCTTTCCTACGCCAGCGCGGTCGGCGGCGGGCGGAGCGGCATCATCGAAACGACCTTTCGCGAGGAATGCGAGACCGATCTGTTCGGCGAGCAGGCCGTGCTGTGCGGCGGCATCACCCATCTGATCCAGGCGGGTTTCGAAACATTGGTAGAGGCGGGCTATGCGCCCGAAATGGCCTATTTCGAATGCCTCCATGAAACCAAGCTGATCGTTGACCTGCTGTATGAAGGCGGCATCGCCAATATGCGCTATTCGATCAGCAACACGGCCGAATATGGCGACATCAAAACCGGCCCCCGGATCATTACCGCCGAGACCAAGGCCGAGATGAAGCGCGTGTTGGCGGACATACAGGCCGGGCGCTTCGTCAAGGATTTCGTGCTCGACAATCGCGCCGGCCAGCCCGAGCTCAAGGCATCGCGCAAGGCCGCCGCCGCGCACCCGATCGAAAAGGTCGGGGCCGAATTGCGCGCCATGATGCCGTGGATCGGCGCCAACAAACTGGTCGACAAAGCGAAGAACTGAACCCAGCGGAAACTTTGCGTTTCGACATTGGTTTTTGACATGGACGGGGCGCTCGCCGAAACAGGAGCGCCCCCTTTCTTCATGTGGAGACCCTATCATGCGCAAGACCCTGATCCTCGCTGGACTGTTCGCCACGGCGCCCCTGATCGCGCAATCGACCCCGCAGGTCCCGGGCGCTGCTGATCCGGCCCGTATCACCGGTGGCACCTATGCCACCGACCCCAGCCACACGCTGATCGAGTTCGAAGTCGATCATTTCGGCTTCAGCGACTATTTCGGCATCTTCGGCGATGCGACCGGCACGCTCATGCTCGATCCCAAAAAGCCGGCCAACGCCAAGGTCGACATCACCATTCCGGTAGCCAAGGTCACCACCGCGAGCGCCCGGCTGACCGATCATTTGTTGCGTGCGGGCAAGGACGGCGGCAAGCCCGACTTTTTCGGTCCAAACCCGGCCGATGCTCATTTCGTCTCCACCAGCGTTGTCGTAAAAGGCACCACCGCCAAGATTACCGGCAACCTGACGCTGAACGGCATTACCGCGCCCGTTGTGCTCGACACCGAGTTCAAAGGTGCGGGGATCAATCCTTATAGCAAGAAGGAAACCGTCGGCTTTGAAGCGGAGACGACAATCAAGCGCAGCACCTTTGGCATCAAAACAGGTATCCCGTTCGTCTCGGACGAGGTTGAGCTCGAAATCTCGGTGCCGTTCGAAAAGGTCGGCTGATCGCCCTTTACTGTCACGGGATGCTGGGCCATTGGAGGTGCATGATCGCTTCCAATGGCCTGCTCCTGCCGCTTCGACTTACGCGCCCTTAGGCGTGTAAGGGTGTCGCATGATGCCGCCCGCATGACCTGAGGACCAACCTCCCGTCATCCATCCGAAGCCGAAAAGCGACTGACCATGCTGCGTGATCCCGCCACCAAATATCGCCCTTTCCCGCCAATCAACTTGCCCGACCGGCAATGGCCGTCGCGCACCATCACCACCGCGCCGCGCTGGCTCTCCACCGATTTGCGGGACGGCAATCAGGCGCTGATCGATCCGATGGATGCGGAAAAGAAGACGCGGATGTTCGATTTGCTCTGCAAAATCGGCATCAAGGAAATCGAGGTTGGTTTCCCCAGCGCGGGCGCGACGGAATATAACTTCATTTCTGGGCTCGTCGCTAACGGTCGCGTGCCCGATGATGTGATGATCCAGGTGCTGACCCAGTCACGCCGCGACCTGATCGAGACGAGCTTCGCCTCGCTAAGGGGCGCTCCCCGCGCGATTGTTCATCTCTACAATGCGGTCAGCCCCGCCTGGCGCAAGATTGTGTTCGGCATGACGCGCGACGAGGTGCGCGGCATCGCGGTGGAGGGCGCGAAGATCCTGCGCGATTGCGCCGCTGCCCAGCCCGACACCGACTGGCATTTCGAATATAGCCCCGAAACCTTCTCGACCGCCGAGCTCGATTTCTCGGTCCAAGTGTGCGCGGCGGTGATGGAAGTGCTGCGCCCGACGCCCGATCACCCGATTATCTTCAACCTGCCTGCTACGGTCGAGTGCGCAACCCCCAATGTCTATGCCGACCAGATCGAATGGTTCGGGCGCAACATCCCCAACCGCGACAGCGTGGTGATCTCGCTCCACACCCATAATGACCGTGGCACCGGGGTGGCGGCAGCCGAACTCGGCATCATGGCCGGCGCCGACCGCGTCGAAGGCTGCCTGCTCGGCAATGGCGAGCGCACCGGCAATTGCGATCTGGTGACGGTTGCGCTCAACATGTACACCCAAGGCGTCGATCCCGGCCTCGACCTGTCGGACATCGACGAGGTCGTGCGCACCGTTGAATATTGCACCCATATCCCGATCCATCCCCGCACGCCCTATGCCGGCGATCTGGTCTTCACCGCTTTTTCCGGATCGCATCAAGACGCGATCAAGAAGGGATTCGCTGCGCAGGAAGCACGCAACGATTCTTTCTGGGAAGTGCCCTATCTACCGATCGACCCCGCCGATCTTGGCCGCAGTTATGAAGCCGTCATCCGCGTCAATTCGCAAAGCGGCAAGGGTGGCGTGGCCTGGGTGATCGAGCAGGACAAGGGGTTGAAACTGCCCAAGCGGCTCCAGGCCGATTTCAGCCGCCACGTCCAGGCGCTTGCCGACAGTGCGGGCCGCGAACTGAACGCCGCCGATATCTGGCAATTATTTGAGGCGACCTATCTGCCCGGTCCGACCGATCGTTTCGTGCTGCGCGATTATGAGGAAAGCGGCACGGCGGGGCAACGCGTTTTCATTGGCCATGTTGCGATCGATGGCGAGGAGCGCTCGATATCGGGGCGCGGCAACGGCCTCATCTCCGGCGTCATCGCCGCGCTCAGCGACAGCACCGGACCGACGCTCGATGTGGTCGATTACAGCGAACACGCGATCGGTCACGGTGCCGATGCGCAAGCGGTTGCCTATGTCGAATGCCGCACGGCGGCGGGACGCACCGTGTTCGGGGTCGGCATTGATACCGATATCGCCACCGCCAGCGTCCGCGCCGTGCTGAGCGCTGCCAATCGAGGGTAGCAAGTATGGCGCCTGCTGCCCTCAAGATGATTGGTAATGTACGCCTGATGCACAATAGCTGATACCAGGATGAAATGGGGTGACTGCCCCCCGTTCGCCCTGAGCGAAGTCGAACGGCACACGCCGCGCCTGCCCTTCGACTTCGCTCAGGGCGAACGGCGGGTGGAAGTCGATTCAACCCAAAGTCATCTCGCCTTACAGCGGCGGCGGCGCGGCCGCGCTGAAGGCAGGAAGCGCCAGCGCGCGATCGGCCATTGCGGTGACACGCGGAAAGGCTGTCAGATCGGTCTTGAAACGCCGCGCATTGTACATTTGTGGCACCAGGCAGACATCGACGATGTTCGGCGCATCGCCCCCCGCAAATCGCGTATCGGGTAGGAGTTGCTCTAGCGTCGCAAACCCCTGCGCAACCCAATGGCGATACCAGGTATCTATCGCCGCCTTATCCTGCCCCAGCTCGTGCTCGAGATATTGCAGGATGCGCAGATTGTTGATGGGGTGGATATCGCACGCGATCGTCAGCACCATTTCCATTGCCCGCGCCCGCTCGATCGGATCGGCGGCGATCAACCGCGGTTCGGGATGAAAAGCATCGAGATACTCGATAATCGCCAGACTCTGGCCTAGCCGCAGCCCATCGACTTCCAGCGCGGGCACCAGTCCGGCGGGATTGATGGCGAGATAATCGGGCGCGCGCTGCTCCCCGGCCCGAAGCGCATAGTTGCGCTTTTCATAGGCCAGCCCCTTCAGGTTCAGCGCGATCCGCACCCGGTAGCTCGCCGACGACATCGGAAAATCATGAAGGATCATGCGAAATCGTTCCTACTTGCGAGGGTCACCGGGCGCGGGGATAGCGCCAATGCGCTCAATAGACGACGACCGATCGAATGCTCTCGCCGGCGTGCATCAGATCAAAGCCCTTGTTGATCTCCTCAAGGCTCAGCACGTGCGTGATCATCGAGTCGATTTCGATCTTGCCGTTCATGTACCAGTCGACGATCTTCGGCACATCGGTGCGCCCCTTCGCGCCGCCGAATGCGGTACCGCGCCAGTTGCGGCCAGTGACGAGCTGGAACGGGCGGGTGGCGATTTCCTTGCCCGCCTCTGCCACGCCGATGATGATGCTGGTGCCCCAGCCGCGGTGGCACGCCTCGAGCGCCTGACGCATCACGGTGGTGTTGCCGGTGCAGTCGAAGGTGTAGTCGGCCCCGCCATCCGTCAGCGCGACGAGATGCGCGACCAGATCACCGTCGATGGACTTCGGGTTGACGAAATGGGTCATGCCGAAGCGGGTGCCCCATTCCTCACGCGCGGGGTTGATGTCCACACCGACAATCATCCCCGCCCCCGCCAGGCGCGCGCCCTGAAGCACATTCAGCCCGATCCCGCCGAGCCCGAACACAATCACCGTATCACCCACCTGCACCTTGGCGGTGTTGACCACTGCGCCAACCCCAGTGGTGACCCCGCAGCCGACATAGCAGCTCGTTTTGAACGGTGCGTCCTCGCGGATCTTGGCCACCGCAATTTCGGGCAGAACGGTAAAGTTCGAAAAGGTCGAGCAGCCCATATAATGGAAGATCGGTTTGCCCTGATAACTGAACCGCGTCGTACCATCAGGCATCAGCCCCTTGCCCTGCGTCGCGCGGATTGCGGTGCAGAGATTGGTCTTCCCGCTGAGGCATGACTTACACTGGCGGCATTCGGGGGTGTAGAGCGGGATGACGTGATCACCGGGCTTTACGCTTGTGACGCCCGCGCCCACCTCACGAAGGATACCGGCGCCTTCATGGCCCAGTATGCTGGGGAACAACCCCTCACTGTCGAGCCCGTCGAGCGTATAGGCATCGGTATGGCAAATGCCCGTCGCCATGATCTCCATGAGCACCTCGCCCGCCTTTGGCCCCTCAAGGTCGAGCTCGACGATTTCGAGTGGCTTTTTGGCTTCGAACGCAACGGCAGCACGGGTCTTCATGGGGTATTCCTTCGGCTCGGTCTTCGGAGTGGTTATTGCTTACAAGAAAAGCTCGGCCGCAGCATCGATGATCGCATGCGCGTCGATCCGGTATTCGCGGTAGAGATCGGGCAGGTCGCCGGTCTGCCCGAACCGATCTAGTCCGAGCGGCGAGACGCGGTTGCCGCGCACGCCGCCAATCCAGCTGAGCGTGCCCGGGCTGCCATCAATCACGGTGATGAGGCCCGCGGTGGGCGAAAGGGCGCCGAGCAAGGTCGCGATATGCGCAGCCTCCCCGCCCCCGCTCCAGCGCGCGGCCCGGGCCGCCGACCAACCGCGATGCAGCAGATCGGGTGAGGTGACCGCCATCAGGCCGATGCCGGGAACGTCGTCCTGCAGCTGTTCCCATGCCTCGATCGCTTCCGGCAGGATCGCGCCAGTGGCGATGATCGCGGCTTCGGCACCGGGCGCGGGGCGCTTGAGCCAATAACCACCCTTGATTGCACCGTCCTCCCACCGATCATCTTCGCGGCTCACTTGCGCGATGCTGCGGGTGGAAAGGCGCAGATACACCGCGCCGCCATCGGTCGCCTGCATATGCCGGAACGCATGGCCCATCAGCAGCGCGACTTCATCGGCGAAGGCGGGTTCGTAATAGGTGAGCCCGGGTTGCCCCATCCCGATCAGCGGTGAATTGATCGACTGATGCGCGCCGCCTTCTGGACCCAGCGTCAACCCGGACGGCGTTGCCACCAGCAAGAACCGCGCATTCATATAACAGCCGTAGTTGAGCGCATCGAGCCCGCGCGCAATGAACGGATCATAGACGGTGCCCACCGGCATCAGCCGCGCGCCGAACAGCGGTGCCGCAATCCCCGCTGCGGCCAACATCAGGAACAGGTTATTCTCGGCAATGCCCAATTCGATATGTTGCCCCGCTGGCCGCCCTGCCCATTTCTGCGCCGAAGGGATGCGGGCTGCCGCGAACACATCGTCCATGTCCTTGCGGCGGAACAGCCCGCGCTGGTTCACCCAGGCGCCTAGATTCGTCGAGACCGTGACGTCGGGCGAGGTGGTGACAATATGATCGGCGAGTGCCTGCGCCTTGGGGTCGCTCGATTTCGCCAGATCGAGCAAGACCTTGCCGAACGCGGTCTGCGTTGCCTGTTCATCGCCATCGGGCACCGGCAGTCGATCGGGTACGGGCACATCGGCAAAGCTGCGATCGGCGATCTTGGCGTGGAGGGGTGATGACTCAACAAACGCGCTGATGGTTGCCCGCGCATTGTCGCCCAGTCCCGACCAAGGCTGCCATTCCTCGCCTGCGGCAATCCCCATCTGGTCGCGCAACGCGGCAATCTGGCCGGGGTTCATCAATCCGGCATGATTGTCCTTATGCCCCGCAAAGGGCAGCCCATAGCCCTTGACGGTATAGGCGATAAAACAGGTTGGCGTGTCGTCAGCTGCCTTGGCAAAAGCGTCCAGGATCGTTTCGATGCAATGGCCGCCAAGATTGGTCATCAGCCGCGCGAGCGACGCGTCATCATGCCGCGCCAGCAACGCCGAAACGCCGCTTCGATCGCCAATGTCGCTGGTCAATCGCGCCCGCCATGCAGCACCGCCCTGATAGGTGAGTGCGGCGAAGTCAGCATTGGGGCACTGATCGATCCATTCTTCCAAATGCTTGCCACCGGGCGTCTTGAACGCCGCACGCTGCAGCTTGCCGTGCTTCAGCGTCAGCACGCGCCAGCCACAGGTTTCGAAGATATCATCGAACCGGTCGAACATCCGGTCCGCCGTCGTCGCATCGAGCGACTGGCGGTTGTAATCGACGATCCACCAGCAATTGCGGACATCGTGCTTGTACGCCTCGATCAGGCATTCATAGATATTGCCCTCATCCAGTTCGGCATCGCCCATCAGCGCGATCATCCGGCCGGTATCGGCGGGCGCGAGCTTGCCATGTGCAACGAGATAATCCTGGACAAGGCTGGCAAAGGCGGTGATCGCGACGCCTAAGCCCACCGAACCGGTTGAAAAATCGACCGGAATCGCGTCCTTGGTCCGGCTCGGATAGCTTTGCATGCCACCAAAGCCACGAAACGCCTGAAGTTGCGCGAGGCTCTGGCTCCCCAGCAGATAATGGATCGCGTGCAGAATCGGCCCGGCATGGGGCTTTACCGCGACCCGATCATTCGGCCCGAGCGCCGCAAAATAAAGCGCCGTCATGATCGTCGAGATCGAGGCGCAACTCGCCTGGTGCCCGCCCACCTTCAACCCATCCCGGTTTTCGCGCAGATGGTTCGCGTTATGGATTGTCCATGACGACAACCAGCGCAGCCGCGCATCGATCGTCTCCAGCGTCTCCACAAGATCGCGCGGTCGGTCAGTCAGGGCCGGGGATATGATCATCAACGTCTGCTTATGGCTGCGGCAGGAGCAATATGCCCTCGATCACGATCTTCGCGCACGAATACAAGTCCCGATCTTTCGGCTGGAGCGGACATGCGCGCATCGCCTATCATCGGGACAGTCCCGGGCAACCCCGCATCGTTTATAGCCGACAAAGATTGTTGTTTAGGCTATAAGGAACCGTTGGTCGGACACAAAGCAGTCGGACGCACGGGGACTGAAACGCTTCGGTTTCGAGGGGGGGAATGATGAAGGGCGCGCAGCATCGGCGGTCAATCGGATTGGCAGCGGCGGCATTGATGGCGGGATTTGCTTCCCCCGCATTGGCGCAGCAGGATCAGCAGGCGTCCGAGCTTGATGCCATCATCGACACCGCCAATGATCCCGAAGCCGCCCTGCGCCTGGCGCGTGAGCAGAGCGACTCGGGCGATCTGGTAGCGGCCGCCGCGACCCTGGAACGCGCGTTGATTACGCGGCCCAGCACGGCAGTTCGGCTCTATTATGTGGCAACCCTGTGCCGGCTTGATGATCGCGCCCGCGCCCAAATCGAACTCGGCCAGGTCAATGGTGGGCGGATCGCCGATGCGGAATGGGCCGGTGTGGTGCAAGCATGCGGCACGATCGAACGGCCGATTGCTAAAGGGCCTTCCAATCGCGGCATTTTCGGCCAGCTCGCGCTTGGCTTGGCCTATGATACCGACGCGCTCGGTGCCCTTTCCGTCTCGTTCGACTTCCCCGGGATTACCGGTGTTTCCGATGACGATGCCGCGTTCATCGCCGGTGGCCAGATCGAAGGCCGGGCGCCGGTCGGGCAGGGTTATGTTTATGCCGGACTGGCGGGCGAGACGAAGAATGCGTTTGGCAGCTCAGGGCTTGATTACCAGATCGGCACGGCGCGGTTGGGGTTTGGCCAGCAGGGCAGCCGAATCGGTTTTGCGGCGGGGGGCCTTGTTACCCATGCCCGGCTGCAGGGCGACCCCTTCGTCACCGAATATGGCGGCCAGGCCGACCTGTTCGTGTCGACGGGACGCACGGGGCGCATCGCACTTCGCGGCGTGGCGGTGGATCAGGATTATACCGGCTCTTTCCCGTTCTTTTCACGCGACGGCGAACGCTATGATCTGGCGCTTGATTACAGCGCCACCACCCGGCGCGGGGCGAACTGGGTGATCGGTGCCGCCTTTGAGGAGAAAACCGCCGTCACCACATCCCTCGGCTATCGCGGCGTGCGAGCGTACAGCGCGTTTCGAGAGCCGATCGGGCAGGCGGGCAGCTATGGCCTGCTTTCATCGACGATCCGTTTCGTCGACTTCCGCGATGCGATGTTCGTGACCGATCGACAGGAAATCCGGACCTTTACTCGCGGAGCACTCGGCACGCCTTTGTTCGGCAGCGGCTTCGATATCGAGGCGGGCCTTAGCCACACACGGCGTGACTATAACCGATCGAGCTTCCTTCGGGATTACGACAGTTTTGGCCTCGACCTTCAGATCGTCTGGAACTTTGGCAAATGAGGAATGATCGCATGATCCGCCGCATGATCCCGATCGTCGCCGGCCTGATGGCGGCAACCGCCTTTTCCCCTGCCGCCGCGCAGACTGTGGGCGTCAACGCTGCCGTGCTGAACGACGTGACGATGACCACCCAGGCCAATCCAAAGCGTCACCGCGCGGTGGTGAAAGAGCGCGTTTCGCTGGGCAATGACATCAATACCGGGCGCGCCAGCCGGTTGCAGGTGCTGCTGCTCGATCGGACGATCTTTGCGCTGGGCAGCAATTCCCGGATCAAGGTCGATCGCTTCGTCTATGATCCGAATCGCAAGGCGAGCGCTGTCGGGCTGTCGGTTGCACGTGGCACTTTCCGTTTCATGTCGAGCAAGGCGCTCCACGCCAATCCCGGCCAGTCGGCGATCAGTACGCCGGTCGCTACGATCGGCGTCCGCGGCACGATCGTCGACGGCGCGATCGGAGCTGATGCCGTTCGGATCGCGGCACGTGAAGCGGGCCTCGGCAATTACACCGCCGATCCCACCACCGCTTCGCTCATTCTGCTGCGTGGCCCTGGCGCCGCCGCACAGGGTGGCGAGACCCCCGGCGCGATCGACGTGATTGCTGGCGGCGTAACCGTTCCCGTGGAGCGTCCCGGCTATGCCGTATTCGTTCCCGGCCCCAATCAGCCGCCGATCGGGCCGTTTCTGCTCTCGGCCCGCGGATCGGCCGAGCTGAACGAGTTGCTCGGCATCAGGGGGCGAGGCGGCCTGTTCGACGAGAACGGCATCCTGCGTCGTAACCCAATCACTGACCAGTATTTTGAGAATGGCCGCCAGTCGCAGTCGTTCGATCGTTCCCCGGGGGGCTAGAGCGCGATCGCCTTATGTTGATCCGCCACCCGTCCCGTTCGTGTCGAGCGAAGTCGAAACACCCTGCGCAGCGTTTGCGGCATGCCCCCCGACGATGCTCGGGACGAACGGATCACTGTAAAGTGATTATGCTCTAGAGCGCGATGAATTCAGGCGCGGTCAAACGTTTCACCCCTGTTCGATCAACCGAACGGCATCCTGCCCAAGCGCCTGTCGATCCGGTCTGGGCCGGTCCCTATTTCTCGGCAGCGGCGAAAACGCCGTCCCAGCCTTCACCCGGCGGTTGCGCTTCGAAGCGCGTAATCCGTTCGGCGTAGAGCGTGTGCAGCGGACCAAGGCCGAACTGCGCAACATGGGGCGCTGCGGCCGCAATCCACGCTCGAGCGAGGGTCCAATCCTGCGCTGCATAAGCGGCGAGCATGTCACGGTGCATCGCCTCGATCCGCCGAAAAGCAGGGGCCAGCGCCAGATCCTCGCTGCCCATCAGCGCATAAACCTGCTCGGGCGCCTCGCGCCCCACCACACGCACGCGATCAAGCGGGAGGATCGCGAATTCGGGCAGATGCTGTTGCAATGCTGCACCAATCACGATCGACACGCCGTAATATTTGGTCAGCCCCTCCAGCCGTGAAGCCAGGTTCACCGTGTCGCCGATCAGCGAATAGGACAGCCGCTGCGCTGACCCCATGTTACCGACGCAGCATGGCCCGGCATTCAGGCCAATGCCGATTCGCACATCGCCGGGCCAGGGCGTTGCGCTTTGCGCGGTCATCACATCGTTCATCTGTTCGAGCCGGGCGACCATTTCCAGCGCACCGCGCGCGGCATTGGCGTGCTGATCGGGATCGTCGAGCGGGGCGTTCCAAAAGGCCAGAATGGCATCGCCGATGAACTTGTCGATCGTCGCTTTGCGCGCGAGCAGAATGTCACACATCGGCGTCAGAAACGCGATCAGAAAGCGGATGATTTCCTGTGGGCCCATCAACTCCGAAATGGCCGAGAAGCGCCGGATATCGCAGAACAGCACGGTCATCTCGCGCACTTCGCCGCCGAGTTCGAGCTGGCCTGGATCATCGACGATCCGCTTGACGAGCTCTGGCGACAGATACCGGTCAAACGCGCGGTGGATATAGGCGCGCTGCCGCTCTTCGCGGTAGAACGTTACTCCCGTCCCGACGACATAGACCGCGAGCAGCCCGAGCACCGGATAGGTCGGATCGAGCAGATACTGGTACTGCAGAAACGCTCCCCAGCTACCGGCCATGATGCCCCCAACGGCAATCGCGCCAAGCACTGCACCGCGCATTGCCCCCAGCCGGGGCAACACCAGCGCGAGGATCAGCCCGAGCGCCAGCAACAGACTGCGTTCGAGCCCGCTCGCCCAATCAGGGCGCACCAGATAGCGACCAAGGATCATCTGCTCGACCGCCTGGGTATGGACCATCACCCCCACTTCGCGGTCGCGCAGCGGCGTGGCGATCAAGTCGCGCAGGCCCGCAGCACCGCTACCGATGAAAACGATCCGCCCGTCAAACGCCGCGCGCATTTCGGCAGGGCTCATCGCCCCGGTCAGCACTTTCCAGGCCGGGATCGTGCGCGCCGGGTGCGGCGCAGTAAAGTATAGCCATAGCTCGCCCGCTGGTGTGGTCGGCACTTCAAACCCGCCGACCTTGAGCGAGACGACTTGCGCCGCCCCGCCGCCAAATTCACCGCTGGCGCTGGTCGATTTGACGATGACCGATCCGGCTTCCTGCGCTGTACGCAGCGCATCCAGCGACAGTGAGGGCAGCAGCCGCCCGTTTTGTGACGCGATCAGGGGGGCTTTGCGAATAATCCCATCACGGTCGCCCAGCAGGCTGACAAAGCCTGATCCGGAGGCGCTGTCGCGAAACGCGGGCAGCGGCTCAATCGCGCTCGAAAACGCCTGCACCGCGCCCGCCGGGGACGTGCCCGCCATTGCCAGCCCAGCCTTGGGTTCAACCACTGGCCCCTGCCCCTCACGCCCCAGGAAATAGCCAAGCGTTACTGGCGCTGCCGCAATCGCCGCCGCCAGGGTCGCGTCATTATCGGGTAGCGCGCGCAACGCCGACAGCGCGGGCGAATTGCCGTTGCTGCGCTGCAGCCTTGCGGCGATCCGCGCCGGCGATGTCCGGTCGGGTTCCGAAAACACGATATCATAAGCGATCGAGGCTGCCCCGGCATCACCGAGCCGCCGGGTCAGATCGGCAATGTCGGTACGCGGCCACGGCCATTGGCCCAGACGGCGGATCGATTCGTCATCGATATCGACGATGCGGACCGGCACATCCTCATAAGGACGCGGCACTGCGCGTTGGTACCCGTCGAACAGCAACAACCCGAGCCGCTCGAGCTGGGGCACCCCGGCCAGCTGCAGCAAAGCGACGATCAGAAGCGCACCAAGCGCGGGCAACACCGCGCCGCCCTTGCTTTTCCAAAAATACCGTCCCGCCCAATTGGCCATCGACCGTGCCCCCGCCGTCAGCGACGATATAGCAGCAAATCAGCAACGATGCGCGAGTCTATCAGCCGCGATTTCCGGACGATTGTCCCACACCTGGTGTCACATACCGCTATCGGCCGGGGTGATAGCTGCGCTCAATCTGCCCCTTCAGATCGGCCCGGTTGAAGAGCACGGGCTTGGTCTTCAACTGGACGAACAGCTTTGCCTGATCGGCATAATGCGGCGATTTGGCGTCCATCGTCGCCGATCCGAACTGGTGAATGCTGCGCGACGAGAGCTTGCCCGCCTTGTCCCAGGTTACGAACATCACGAAGGTGTCCCCGCCATTGGCGGTTAGCGTGCCGTCATCCTGCTTCTTGCCGTAGACTGCCCGGTAAACATCGGGCCCACCCGAAATCGGCAGATCGACGGTGCCGCGCCGCAAGCGGTTGACCTGACCCCATTCGGGATCGAGCCGACCGAAGTGCTTTTTCAGATGCGCAATTGCTGAATCGAGCGCCGGGCGAAGGGGCGGGGTCGGCTCACCCATTTCGAGCGCCCGGCCGATCGGCTCGCCCATCAACACCGCCAGCGCCGCGCCGCGATTGGCGGTATCGGTCCGCCGGTCCCAGCTTTTCAGGATCGTCTGCGCAGCCGCAAGATCGGCATTGCCCTTCGCATCATAGGCGAGCGCCTGTTTGATTAGCCCGGCGAGCACGCTTTGGTCGCTATAGGCCAGATCATATTTGTAGGTGTCGAACTCCTCGGGTGTGATCGACGTATCGAGGGCATAGGTTTCGAGCACCCGGTGCGCGCGGTTGGTCATGTTGGTCTGCAGGCCGAAGTTCCGGCCTAGATTCTCGGGCTTGATGTTATCGGCCGGGTCGGTCGCGATCAGCGGGTTGTTGTTCGAATTGAACACATAGCCAGCCTTCGGATTCCAGAGCTGCGGCAATTGTGCAAAGGGCACGCGCTGCGTCCACAGCAGATCGGGCCGATCGCCGGGCAACGTGCCCTGCCAGTCGACGCCGTCCTTGCGCACCGGGAACTGGCCGTTCGACAGATAACCGATATTGCCGCGATCATCGGCATAGATGAAATTGATGCTCGGCAGCGCCTGCATCGCCATGGCGGCGCGCCATTCCTCGAGCGAGCGTGCCTTGTTCATCGCCATATACTGGTTGGGCTGGCGCACTTCATGTTCGCCTGCATAGCTGAGGGCATAGGTGCCGTGATCGGTTTCGAACACCGGACCATGCACTGACCAGAGCACATCGCGGTTCACCGTCCACAGAATCGGGCCAAAAATCTTGACGCGGAACGTCGCGACCGACTTTTCGAACGCGCGCCATTTACCGTCGAAGAAATATTGCCCCGGCTTGGCGGGATCGGTCTTCAGCCGATAAACGTCCGACAGATCGGCCTTGTTGACGGTGCTCGCCCAGCCAAGATTGGCGTTATGGCCGTGCAGCATGAACGGCGATCCGGGGAAGAAGCCGCCCGCGACGTGCCAGCCTTCACCACTGTCGAGCACGGCTTCGTACCAGGCGACCGGCCCCTCATAAGGCTGGTGCGAATTAACGAGCAGCCGGGTGGCGCCGTCCGATGATCGCGACGGGGCGACGGCGATACCGTTCGATCCCTTGGGTGGGGATGTGTCACGTTCGGGCTTCTTCTCGGTGATGGACTTCAATACCTTGTCGAGCCCATAGAAAAACGGCCCGCGAAAAATCGTTCCTGCGGCAACGTCCCGACCCGAAAGCGGGATCACACCAGCTGGAACTAGGCCTGGATGCTGCGCAGCATATAGGTTCACGCCATCTGCATAGCCCTGCATCACGGCGCGCGCTTCAGGGGTAACCTGGGTTTCGTAGCCCGCTGCCACTTTTTCCCAGACGCGAAACAGCCGGACGAGATAATCGCCGATTGCTGCATCCTTGCCCTTGGTCTCCGCAGCGCGGCCGCGCGTCGTGAGTACGGCATCGACGATGGTCGCGAAATCATCCTCGCTATGCGCATAGCCCATGCCGAAGGCGACATCGGCATCGCGCTTGCCCGAGATGTGCGGCACGCCAAACCGGTCGCGTTCGATTAGTGGATCATATTGCCGGGCCTTGGCAATCAGTGGTGCGGGATCGAAATCACGGCCGGGCAAAGCAACGCGCACCCCGGCTGCATAGGCCACCACCCCGGCCAGCACCAACACTAGCAAGCCCCAATATCGTTTCTTCACAGCGGCGCTCCCCTATTGGCCTTCTGCTCTAGCGAACTCCCGCTGAAATCCAATCCATCGCTGGCCAGCGCGGTGGTAACATGCCGATGGCTCGACTATGTCATTCGGGTGAGCAGAATGACGCGATGACCCATCAGCCGACCCCAGGCCCGCCCGCACGGCTGGCGCGCGAATGGTGGCGCGGCGCGATTATCTATCAGATCTATCCCCGCAGCTTTGCCGATTCGAACGGCGACGGGATCGGCGATCTGCCCGGCATCACGGCACGGCTCGATCATGTCGCGTCACTCGGTGTGGACGCGATCTGGATGTCACCGTTCTTCACGTCGCCGATGAAAGACTTCGGCTATGATGTCGCCGATTACCGCGGCGTCGACCCGATTTTCGGCACGCTCGACGATTTCGACGCCCTAGTCGCCCGCGCCCACGCGCTTGGGCTGAAGGTTATCATCGACCAGGTCTATGCGCACACATCGGACGCGCATGACTGGTTCCGGCAAAGTCGCGCCGATCGCACCGACGAGCGCGCAGACTGGTATGTCTGGGCCGATGCCAAAGCCGATGGATCGCCACCCAACAACTGGCAATCCGTGTTCGGCGGCCCCGCCTGGACCTGGGATGCACGGCGCGGCCAATATTACCTGCACAATTTTTTGAGCAGTCAGCCGCAACTGAACCTGCACCTGCCCGCCGTCCAGGACGCGCTGATCGATACCGCGTGTTTCTGGCTTGATCGCGGAGTTGATGGCTTTCGGATGGATGCTATCAATTTTGCGATGCACGATCCGGCGCTCACCGACAATCCACCTGCCCCGCCCGGCAAGGCACCGCGCAGCCGCCCCTTCGATTTTCAGCGCCACCTGCACAACCAGTCCCATCCCGATATCCCCCGGTTCGTTGCCCGGTTGCGGGAATTGCTGGATCGCTATGGCGATCGTTTCACCGTCGCTGAAGTCGTCGGCGCGGATAGCGATCGTGAGATGAAGGCGGTCACCGCCGATGGCCGCCATTTCGACAGCGCCTATGGCTTTGATTTTCTCTACGCTCGCAATCTTACCCCCGCTCGAGTGCGCGCAGCGGTGGAACGATGGCCCGATCTGCCGGGGCTTGGTTGGCCGAGCTGGGCATTTTCCAATCATGATGCGCCACGTGTGGCCTCGCGCTGGGCCGTCCCCGAACACCGCGATGCCCTTGCCCGGCTCGCTATGTTGCTCCTGTTATGCCTGCGCGGCGATGTGTTCATCTATCAGGGCGAGGAGCTTGGCCTGGATCAGGTCGAGATCGGTTTCAACGATCTGCAAGACCCTGAGGCGATTGCCAACTGGCCGCTCACGCTCAACCGGGACGGTGCCCGCACGCCAATGCCATGGGATCACGGTGCGCCAATGCTTGGCTTTTCGACGGCAAAGCCCTGGCTACCGATCGGCCCGAACCATGCAGCGCTAGCCGTGTCGCGACAGGAAGGCGACGCCGCGTCGATGCTATCGCTGACCAGGCGGTTGATTGCCCTGCGCAAGCAAAGCGATGCGTTGTTGCTTGGCGAGCTGCGCGTGATCGAGGAGTCTGAAGCAGTGCTGGCATTCGAACGAACGATCGATGGTGCGCAACTGTTGTGCGTATTCAATCTGGGTGACGGCGATCCTGTATGGCAACCCGCACCGCCCGACGCCTGGCGGATCATCGAGCGCGTTGGCACCGGCAGTGGCTGGGCACTCGGCCCCTTTGGCGGCTTGATCGCAGAACGAAACACCATCGCATGAAGGATCGTCGGATGACGATATGGATGCTGCGCTTGCGTGGGCTATTGCTGTCATTCGCGCTGCTGTTCGCGGCGACGGGCGCGATAGCGGCCAAGCGCGCGCCCGAAGGCCGGTTCGTCGATTTGCCGGCGGTAGCATCGGCCCATATCCCCGCGCAGCATGTCACGATCTGGCTGCCGCCCGGCTATGATCGCGGGCGCAAGCGATACGGCGTCATTTACATGCATGACGGGCAGAACGTCTTCTTTCCCGCCAAATCGGGCTATGGAAAGGCGTGGGAGGCGGACAAATCGCTGCTGCGGCTGATCGCGGCAAAGCAGGTCGAGCCCGTCATCATCGTCGCGATCTGGAACCCCGGCGCTGCACGTGCGCGCCAATATTACCCGCAGGCCTTGTATGCAGCGGGCCCCAGCTGGGCGCGCGAGGAGGTCGATCGCCTGTTCAAGGGGCCGGTCTATTCCGACGCCTATCTGACGTTCCTGACGAGCGAATTGAAGCCGATGATCGATCGGCAATATCGTACGCTTGCCGATCGCGATCACACATCGATCGTCGGATCGAGCATGGGCGGGCTGATCTCGCTTTATGCGATTGCCGAGTATCCCCAGGTCTTCGGTTCGGCTGGGTGCGTCTCCACGCATTGGCCGTTGTCGAACCCGGTCATCACCCCGGCGCAGCGCGATGAATTGCT